>JAYTSY010000034.1:0-11376 GCA_043745355.1 bacterium | reverse complement strand
AAAAAACGACCACTATTAATGGGGTAAAGGTTCATTTATCAACTAGTGGTTGCGGAAACTTCAATTTGAACGGACATCATTATGGAGGCTCAGATTCTTGTCGAATTTTAGGCGTGAGTACTAATGGATGGGGCTGTAATCCTCCTCCAAATAATCCGCCTCCTCAACCTCCACCTGCAACACCACCACAAACTCCTTCGTGTGCGCCTACGCCTGCAAGCGCGTCAGTGAATCAGGTTGTTCAATGGCAAGCAATGCCGTCACAGCCTAGTGTCAATTATAATTGGTCTGGTAATCTCGGATTGATTTATCACACGGGCCCCGTCTTGGCTAATCATTCGTCTTCTTTTTCAACTAGTTATGACACAGAAGGTTCAAAACTTGTTAAAGTTCAAGCCTACTTCACAGCTAGTCCTTCAGTCACAACCTCATGGGTAAATTGCCAGAGTTTAGTGGTAGGTTCTGGAACTTCCACCACATGCGTAGAAGGATCAGCGTGTAGCTCTGTACCGAACACTTGTGGCATGACAAATGGTACAAAGAATTGCACTACGGGGCAGTGCCTTCCTCCTTCTGATTCATTGTGTGCTGTCTGCGTCAAAGGTTCAGCATGTACATCAACAGCTAATGTTTGCGGTATGACAAACGGCACAAGAAATTGCACCACTAATCAGTGCGTCGCTCCGTCAGATTCAATGTGTTCATCGGAGTCTTGCGTTGGTCCAGACGGAATATCAATTTCCTACGGAACTTCCCGAACATATTTTGATTCTACGGGCAATGTATGCGATTCGCAGGTGCGCACTTGTAAAAGTGGTGGCACACTCAGTGGCACAGATGCTTATTCTGCTGCAGCTCCATTGCCGACCTGTGCTTCAAGATCTTCCGGGGGTTCCGGATCTTCTGGCCCTTCCTTGCCAGTCATTGATTCGTTTAAAATGACTCCTTCTGTTGTAAATAAAAATTCTTCATGTGTAATGAGTTGGATTGTTTCTGATGCTGAAAATTGCACTATCACTGGTGCTGGTTTTGGTGCAGGTAAAAATGCAGGGGTTACTACGGGATCATTAAATACCGCACCAATTCAATCAACATCTCAGTACAAAATCAGTTGCTCTAACAAATCCGGGTCATTATCCAAGACAGCAGTTTGTCAGTTGAATCCAAGTCAGGTTGAACACTAAAATCATCTTCTATTCTCCAAAGCAGATTTGATTGTATCAGCATCGGAATATTCGATCTCGGTTCCAGTCGAAAGTCCGCGGCCAAGTGTCGAGACTTTTATCGAATGCAATTGTGTTGTCGGCTTCAATAACGTCTCTATGTAGAGTGCTGTATGTTCGCCTTCGGGGTTGACGCTCGTTGCAACGATTATTTCTTTGAGCGGGGTCGTGGTGTCCATCGCGCGCATTGATACTGTCTCTTCGAGCTCCGCTTGTCTAATACGGCGCTGTGGAGCATCATCCAGAATAGGCACGGTACCACCGAGGACAAAATATAATCCTTCATAAGCGCGACTTTTCTCCATTGCTTGGAGATCGATATCGCGCGAGACGATCATCAGCATCGAGTGATCACGTCGTGGATCTGAACAAATGGAGCAAAATGTTCCATTTGTCTTTTCATTGTGTGGAAAATATCGGAAACAAGACGCGCAGACGACAATGCTTCCTTTTAATTGTTTGATGAGGTTAGTTAATTCATCTATGGAAGCGGGGGATTGCGTGAGGAGGTGATAAACGAAACGGCGCGCCTGCCTCGGACCAATCCCTGGAAATTGGCGAAAGAGTTCTGTGAGTTTTTCGATAGCGTCCATAATGAAATTTTATTAAATAAATTAAATTTTAAGACTCAGTTAAGAAATATGTTCAGCAAAATCTCCAAATCCGCTCTTTGCATCAACACTGAGGAAGCTTGTGTGCTTGTCGTCAAACTTGAGCATGACGCTACCAGTTGCACCGTTTCGGTGTTTTTCAATGAGAATCTCGGCCATGTTGTCACGCTCAGTGTGATCTTTGTAGCGATCTTCACGGTGAATGAACATTACGACGTCCGCATCCTGCTCAATAGAACCAGAATCTCGAAGGTCAGAAAGGCGAGGCTTGCCACCACGCTGCTCCACTGCACGTGAGAGTTGTGAGAGTGCAAGTACTGGCACGTCGAGCTCACGAGCGAGGTTTTTCAGTGACCTTGAAATTTCTGTAACTTGCTGAACGAGGTTATCATTTTTTGTTTGAGTGGTCGGCACCATGAGCTGCAAGTAGTCGACGATGATGAGGCCGAGGCCTTTCTCGGCTTTGAGGCGACGCGCTACGCTACGCATTTTGAGGATATTGTTTCCAGGTTGGTCATCAATGTAAATAGGAGCCTTTGAAAGCTTGTCGAGGCCGTTACGGAGAAATTCGAAGTCGTCTTCGTTCAAGTTTTTTGCAGTACGCAATTTCCATGCATCAACCCGTGATGCAGACGCGAGCATACGCTGGGTGAGTTGCTGTGCACTCATTTCAAGTGAAAATATTCCAACAGGAATGTTATGATCCACTGCTGCGTTCCTCGCAATGTCGAGGGCAAGAGATGTCTTACCGACTGATGGTCGTGCTGCGAGAATGATGAGATCGGATTTCTGAAGCCCTGCAAGCTTTGCATCGATATCTTTGAAGCCAGTAGGTACTCCTCGAAGCTCGTCTTTGGCATTGTGCAACCTATCGATAGTATTCCACTGCTCAACAAGCGCGTCTTTGATCTCTTGGAATTTGTGAGCCGTGCCTTTGTTGGTGAGATCAAAGACGCGCTTTTCTGCCTTGTCCAAGATCTCATCGAGCTCACCGTCCTCATCAAATCCAAGTTGTGAAATGTGTTCTGAGGCAGAAATCAGATTTCGCATCATAAATTTTTTCTGAACGATCTCAGCGTAGTGGCCGATGTTGGCAGCGGAGGGCACCATGTGCACGAGCTCTGCGAGATATGCGGCCCCTCCGATCTGTTCGAGCTGACCTTTGCCCTCGAGTTTATTTTTTAGCGAAAGGAGATCGATAGGATCATTTTTGGTTGCGAGCTCCATCATGGTCGAAAATATGATGCGGTTTTTTTCACTATAAAAAGATTCAGAGTTAATGACATCCGAAACATCAGTGATGGCTTCTTGCCGGAGCATGATTGATCCAAGCACAGCTTTTTCTGCATCAATGCTGTGCGGAGGCACACGGAGTTTCGCATTGTTCATATTTTGAGTAGACGTTGGGTTGTAGGGAGATGTCCGTTGATTCATGCTTCGCATTTTAGCACGAGCATCTGTATGTGATAGATGAAATTTCCATCAAAATGTGCTCAAGTTTGTGGGTAAGATGGGGATAGCTATTTAACCATGCTTTATCTTCAAATATTTCACTGCCTGTGACACGAGAAAGGCGAGAAGTATATAGCCGACCATGATGATGCCGAAACTTGTCGAAGTGTAGAGTCCTTGGTTTTGTGCGGAGAGCAGTGTGATGATGCTGATCCATGTTACAGCCGATACGGCAGAAGTGGCGATGAGGGATTCATGATGAAGTACAAAAGAATCAGAGATATGACCGTGCGAATGTTGGTGGCGTTTCAGAGCAGGGAAGTGAACCTGACGGAGAGTGAGTGCACAAGTGAAAGTCACAAGTAACATGAGTATAATACTCCAGTTGATATTCTCTTCAAATGTCATTCCAGAATCCAGTCGAATAGCATACAGTGCACAGTTAGAAACACCTGCAACAATTGTTGATATGCAGCAAATACCTGCCAAACGCGAAAGCATACTTATTTCGGATAGTGCAAGTTTGCGATGCCTCAGAGAGATAAAAAGAAAGATATCTCCGATGAGCGCTGCTCCCGCAGCGAGTGAGATGGAAGTGAGTGAGAGAATATAAATCAATAAGTACATATACAAATAAGTATACCTTAGATTTTTGAAACGATCTGTCCATCTGTGGAATCTTTTACATCGAATCCGGCAGCGGCAATCTCATCCCGTAACTCATCTGCAACTTTCCAATTTTTTTCTTGACGGGCAACCTCGCGCTTTTTAATAAGTAATTGTATTTCCGCAGGAATCTCTATTTGATGTATGTCAGCAAGTCCTAATCCAAACACGCGATCGAAATCAATAATCGTTGCGTATTTATCTGCGTGAGAAATCGAGCTGTCCTTTATTAAATCCCATGTTGTTGCGAGGGCTTTTGCTGTGTTTAGGTCATCGTTGATTGCATCCAAAAAAGCTTTCTGATATTTTTCATTGATTAATCCACCCGTGCTCGTTTTGTATTCTCGCATTGTGCTTATGAGCCGATCTAGCGCTACTGCTGCACCGCGCACTGATTCCTCTGTAAAATTGACCTGTGTTCGATAGTGTGCACCAAGCAGCCAATATCGAAACATGAGAGGAGAAATACCTTTTTCTTTGAGAGTGGGGAATGTGTAAAAGTTATTTGCTGATTTTGACATCCTCCGGCCATCTACCATCAAAAATCCAGCATGCAGCCAATAGTTCACGAATTTTTTACCAGTCATCGCTTCTGATTGAGCGATCTCATTGGTGTGATGGGGAAATATCAGATCGGTTGCACCGGTGTGAATGTCGATAGTTTCGCCAATAGTTTTGAGAGACATAGCAGAACATTCGATATGCCATCCGGGACGGCCGGCGCCGAAAGGCGCCGGCCACGAAACGTCACCGTCTTCCGCAGTGTGAAATTTCCACAACGCGAAATCTTGCGGATTCTCTTTGTCATATTCGTCAGCGGCAATTCTATGTTGTTCATCTTTATGATCGTGCTTATCCAATTGTGCGAGCGCACCATATTCCTCAGATGAATCAATCGAGAAATAAACGCCATCTTCTGTCTTGTACGCTGCTCCTTTCTCTAGGAGAGATTCAATCAATGTAATCATCTCATCTATGAAATCAGTTGCGCGAGGCATTTGGTGTGGGGTCAAAATATGAGCCTCTGATAATTCTGCCTTGAAAATATCTTCATATTTTTTTGTAAAATCTTTGAGATTTATGCTAGATGCGGCACTGCCTCGAATAGTTTTGTCATCAACATCAGTAATATTCATGACTTGGTGAACACTATAATTATTATATTCAAACATTCGCCGCAAGAGGTCTCCGAATATGTATGTACGAAAATTGCCTATGTGTGCATAGTTATAAACAGTTGGACCGCAATTGTAGATAGAAACTTTGCCCGTCATGAGGGGGACGAACAATTCTTTTCTACCCGTCATTGTGTTGTGGAGATTGATTTCCATAGGTGACAGTATAGCGTATATATTTATGCGTTGACCAGTGACAGTAACTTTGAGATACTTGCTAGACATGCCTACATCCCCAATAAAAAATTTCACCACCGCGGTGTTACTCATCATAATCGTTGCAAGTGTGTTTTATGGTGGGTTTGTCGCGGGAACCTCACATGTCTTACAAGCGCAAAAAATAAGTAACATCATCAATCAGGATTTGGACAAGCCTGAGAATGTCGACTTTTCACTTTTTTGGAAAACATGGAATTTGGTCAATGAAAACTATGTGGCGACACACAACACAGCGACAAGTACGCCAATAACGAGCAAAGACAGGGTCTATGGAGCCATTCAGGGCATGGTAGCCTCTCTCGGCGACCCATACACCACATTCTTTACCCCTGTTCAAAATACAGCCTTTCAGACTCAGATCGACGCCAATTTTGAGGGTGTGGGTATGGAAATGGGTGTCAAAGATGGAGTACTTACAGTCATTTCAGCACTACCAGGCAGCCCAGCAAAAGCTGCAGGCATTCAGTCAGGCGACAAAGTAATCAAAATTGACAGTAAGGATGCCACTGGTATGACAGTTGATGAAGCTGTCGGTATGATCAGAGGCAAGAAGGGTACATCCGTGTCACTTCAAATCATACGTGATCCATCAATCACCCCTATTGAAATTAAAATTGTTCGAGACGTCATTAACCTGCCCGTTATCGATAGTAGTCTGGACAAAACCACCAATATTTTCACTATTCATCTGTATAGCTTCTCGACCGATTCAGCCAATCTTTTCCGAGGCGCACTTCGACAATTTGTCATGTCTGGATCAAACAAGTTAATTCTTGATCTTCGAGGTAACCCAGGGGGTCTCTTGGATTCTGCTGTTGATATTGCGAGCTGGTTTCTACCGCCAGGCCAAGTTATCGTACGGGAAAGTTATGGCAATGGTAAGGACGAGGTCGTCGAAAAGAGCCATGGATACAATATTTTCAACAATAATCTCAAAATGGTAATCTTGATGGATCAAGGTTCAGCCTCTGCTTCTGAGATTCTGGCCGGCGCTCTCCAAGAGCATGGCAAAGCGATTCTTGTCGGAACACGCAGTTTCGGAAAGGGTTCCGTTCAAGAGCTTTTGAGCATAGATGACAAGACCTCCCTCAAGGTGACGATTGCAAGATGGCTCACGCCAAGTGGAAAATCAATCTCTGCTGGGGGTCTGACCCCCGATGTTGTGGTCAAGCTAACTGATGAAGACATTACTAACCACAACGATGCTCAAATGAAAAAAGCGGTTGAAATCCTCTCCAAGCCGTGATATAGTCTCTCCACTATGAAAATTATACTTTTACGAGATGTCCAGAAGGTAGGACACAAATACCAAGTCGTCGACGTTGCAGAAGGTTTTGCCATGAATGCTCTTTTTCCAAAAGGGCTTGCTGAGAACGCAACTCCCAAGGCGTTGAAACGAGTCGAAACTTTGCAGGTAGCAGAAGCTGCAGATCAAAAAGTTCGTGAAGACCTCCTCCTCAAGAATCTCAAAGATATTTCTGGAGTTACGCTTGAAATTGTAGGCAAGGCAAACGACAAAGGCCATCTCTTTGCGGGTATTCACAAGGATGCCCTCGTCCCAGCCCTCAAAGAGCAAACTCGTCTTGATATAGATGCGCAGTACATAGTGCTCGATAAACCATTGAAAGAAGTAGGGGAACACAAAGTTGAAGTGAAGGTTCAGGACAAGAGTGTTGAATTCACGGTGAATATCAAAGCGGAGTAACACAAAATAAAAAAACATCGCATTTTAATGCGATGTTTTTTTATTTTGCGTTACTTTACGCTTACGATTCGTTTGATAACAACTTTATCATCAAAATGCGTCTTTCGCTTTGTGCCGAATTCTACGATCCCGTCTTTGAGTGCATAGAGAGTGTGATCCTTGCCCACGCCGACATTCTTGCCGGCCATGATGCGAGTACCTCTCTGTCTAACGATAACTGATCCAGTCGATGCCTTTTCACCTGCATAGAGCTTCACACCCAAGTATTTTGGTTGTGAATCTGTCAGGTTTTTGGCGGTACCGCCGGCTTTTTTTGTTGCCATGGTGTTTAATAATTAATTGAAATTTTATTCTTTTCTCACGCCTGCTTCAGGTCGATTGAATATAGTAAGTTGAATGAGTATAGCCGAAGAGCACATAAATATCAATAGGGGAGGAGTTAGAGTGTGGCTCTTTAGTACTGCCTGTTTTTTGGCCATAATCACGTCGGGTGGACTGGGGTATCTGTGGCAAAGGATAAATACGCCAGCTCCAATCCTCATCCAATGCGGAGATGAGGTGCTGCGGGGGCTCAAAAGTGACCATATAATGCCTATTTCTCCTCCAAAATCAATATCAAAAATTCTCCAAACTAAAACTTCAAAAAAGGCAAAAAAATTATAAAATAGTAAGCTAAATAAGTAAAGGGACAAATGCGATTAATATGGCTCTACAGAGCCATATATAAACATAAACTCAGGTATAATTTATCATTATTTTATTGACTATTCACACTTGAAATGCTACTATATTAGACATCAAGCACATGTTCTGTGCTTTTTTAATTGCCCAATTTTGCGTGGTTACATGCAAATGCGTGCGGTTAGTGCAAGTTCGCAATACGAAAGAAACCGGAAGCGAACATTACTCATAACTCAACGGCTTATTTTCCAGTTAACTTTTGGCTTGGCGGTGCTTGTCTCGGGCATGATGACAACAGGAGATGTCTCAAAAGTGACGACTTCTTCAACACCATCGTACCTAAAACAAACAGACCTTACCAAGCCGTTGGCTGTAGATAAGGCTTCTGCGTCTGTTAATACAGGCGTTGTCGCCTCATCAACAGTTCCGACCAACGCAGGGATTGAAAAAAAGGTTCGCGCCTACTTTTCAGATCTTCCGATCATGGCTGAAGTCTCACGATGTGAATCGCACTTCCGCCAGTATGATAAGTCAGGTGACACCTTTCGCGGGATAGTAAACAACAAAGATGTGGGAGTGATGCAAATCAACGAACATTATCACCTCGCGCGTGCTAAAAAGCTTGGGTTTGATATCTACACAGTAGAAGGAAACCTTGCATACGCGCGACTCCTCTATAGTGAGGAAGGCACCGACCCGTGGAGTTCGTCTTCACCGTGTTGGGATAAATCATCAGTGGCTACCCAAACTTCGGTAAATACCGTCGTTGCTGTAGTTACAAAATAAATTTACTTTAAAAAGGGGATGGCCGGCGCTCGAGAGAGCGCCGGCCATTTTCTGTTATCTGGGGGTGTTAATTATCCTGAACCTTCCTCGGTGGTCGTGCTAGGGCAAGCGGGGGCAAGTCACGACGCGGCTTTTGCATAGTGACCGTGTGGATCCACCCGTGGGCGAGGTAAAGCTTTTGAGGTGCCACAAACCCGATTCGCTCGCCGTCTCGAATCACCAGTTCAATACAGCCTTTCGCATGCGCATGACCTGCAAAGAAAAAGTAGAGGAGATATCCTAGCAGCCCTTTCGGCATGCCATGATCTGCAACAATCAACTTTGAGCCAGGCTTGAGTACGCGATAGACTTCACGAAGCATCTTTAAACAATCTCGAGGGTTGAGGTGGTGCGCCACAAGGACACACATGACGACATCAAACTGATCATCGGGGCTCTGAATGTCTGTTGCATCTCCTTGTCGGACGCTGAGGCATTGGCTTCCATCTTTTTCATAATCACCAATTGCTTCGCACAGTACCAATCCTTGGCGGTATGCTGCAAGCTCAATCGCATCTTCACAGATCTCGATTGCTGTCAGTTGGATATCATTCTCGAAATTATTGCGAATTCGAGCGGTAAAGATTCCTGTACCGCTTCCAATTTCGAGCACATTATCTCCGACGCACCCAATGCATCGAAGGGCGGTGAGTGCATCGTCGTGCACTTTCTCAAGCCGGCCGAGCAAAAATCTGAAATTGGCCCAGTAGAGCCGGAATTTTTTAGAAAGCAACCGGGATTTTTTGGGATCTGCATTTACAGGGATAGTCTCATTCATGGTTTCTGTTGGTTGAAGTTTTGGTCGTAGGGTTTTCTGATGCGTTCATCGATCTCCAGCAAAGGAGGGTGAAGAACACGACAATGGTAAGGAAGGGGGGTTAAAGTCAAAGGGCGTAAACATAGTCTATGAAAACTATACGCCGGCTTTGTGGTATTGCAAGTCCAAGGAGAAAAAATTGACATATAATCACACGTATGTTATTCATTCTATTGAATTACCCCTAGCTCTTAAACAATCAACCGTCCTACAGGACAAGAAAGGAGTCATAAATTATGGCACAGAAATTAGATGAAACGGAGCGTCTTACGATCAAGTATTATGATGAAAATGCAGAATGGTGCAGCGCCCAGGACTTGGAACCACCATGGTTTCATACTGATATCATACCGTTTCTGATACCAGAGGGTCCGCGGCTGCTCGACATCGGCTGTGGGATTGGACGATACATCCCAGCTTTCCAACAGATCGGAATATCAGAGGGAAGTTATGTCGGGATCGATCCATCAAAAGCGATGCTCGAAATTGCACGGAGCAGGTACCCGGGGTTTGATTTTCAGGAAGTAGATCTCTATTCTCTGACTGAGCATTTCCCATCAGGACACTTCAACACTTACGCAGCAATAATGACTTTGGCGCATGTCACGCCGATGAAGATGCAGAAGGCACTCTATGCGATTCAGAAGGTATTGTGCAGGGGTGCAAAAGGCATCATCGTTATGCAGGGAACGAACAACACTCTCCGCATGGTGAATGGTGTACCTCAAGATCACACTTTTCGTGGTCCTGCCGCGACTTTTGCCGGATGGACCTTCGATCGCTTGGAGCCAAAACTCACTAAAGCTGGATTCAAAGTCCGTCTCCATGCTCCGAACATCGATGGCTTCAACTTTGCAGTACTGACTGAAAGTGTTTAGTGACTAGGGGCCTATACCGCCGTCTTCCGAAAGGAGGCCGGCGGTATTTTTGTATTATGGAATTTCGAACATAGTCCCACGTGCAGAGCTAGACATTTTTAACTATTTGGTACACTTTTATTCTGGAACTACGTGGTAATTTCGCTACGTATCACTATTTGAAAAGGAGTTCGTAAAAGCAATGAAAATTATCCTTCCAAAGACCTTTGTTGATGTCGATGCGAATCCTGCTTGGCCAATCTTTTTTCTCGCTGGTCCTGTGCGTGGAGGGGATGATTGGCAGCAAGAATGTTGCAAAGAAATTGAGCTGAGGATGCCAGGTTTGGAATTTTATGTGGCAATTCCATATTATCACCAAATTCTTCCTACCGACCATCCGTTGGCTAAAATTCGCACGAAGGGGGACGAAGGCTATTTCGAGCGTCAACTTAACTGGGAACGCTACTATATGGACTTGGCATCAAAGCGGGGCTGTCTCATGTTTTGGCTTCCTGCTGAAAGCACGAGAAATCCTCGCACAAGTGGAGGACCGTATGCGACTGACACGCGAGGTGAGATTGGTGAATGGAGGGGCCGTTTGATGGGTAACCCTGAACTGCATGTTTCAGTAGGTTGCGAAGAAGCTTTCGTAAGCTCCAGTCAAATTGTTCGGAATTTCAAACTTGCCCTCGGGAAAGATTACCCAATCCACACAACGCTTTCTGAGACAGTCCTTGCTGGAGTCAAAAAAGCAGTGCAATAATAACCCGCCACCAACCACAGACCCCGTCTGCAAGTTGAGGCGGGTTTTGTGTTTTATGTAATTTTAAAAAAAGTTCGAACATCCTCCCACCTGCGCAGCATGAGCAATAAAATTTGACGTTTTTGAATATGGGTATAAAATTGAAAGCACAACAACATACATATCAAGAGCGCAGGGAGGGAACTAGCCCGATGAACTGCCAGCAACCTTGTGTGAGTAAGAAGCTTGTCCGCTTCAATCTTGCGCAAAAGGTGCTACATCTAGCCCAAAGGAAAGCCTGAGGGAAAGATAGGCGAAGGGGTCAGACCCCGTCGATTGCCATTACATCTTTCTCAACCTCTTTCCTTCGGGAAGGAGGTTGTTGTGTTTATTCACATCATCG
>JAYTSY010000033.1:0-11608 GCA_043745355.1 bacterium | reverse complement strand
GAGATCGCTTTCGATCTCCGCCATTTATAATACCCAGGAATCCCCGTCCCTAGAATCCCAGTGCGGGGCGGGGATGAATGGGCAACATGTGAGCGAATCTACACATGCTTATGTGAAGCACCTTAAGGAGGAAACCCCGTACGCAGCGTAGCGGAGTGCGGGGAGGAGGTCATTCATATATACTTTTCAGTACGGCTAATAAATTGGTTTTGCTAAATGCTAAATAACAATTTGCCATGAATAAGAAATTGCGTGCCTCATTTTATACTATGCACGATATACCACGTGATAACTCAGGAAATTGCGATTGAAATTCAATTCCCGATTTCTGGTGACATGGACGAAGTGCGGCACTAACACGGTAGGTCTCTCCGACGGCAACGTCGCGAACGGCAATTGGAACCCCGACAATCGCAAGGTCAGGTTCAACTGGAACAACCCGGACAATCGGAACTCCAACAGTGGGGCTCGTGTGGAAATCTCTCGCAACAAAGAGTCTTCAAGTTGAGGACTCTTTTTGTGTTACGAAATTGATCCACCCGTTCGTCATCTTGGAAATTTCTACAACTTGTTCGGAGATGCGTAGATATGTTTTGTCTTCGATAATTTCAAGTTCATGCTCAGTTCTAATCAGGTGTTTCAATATTTCAGCCTGCACTCGTAATATTTCCAAAGGGTATTTCTTTGCACATTTCGGTTTAAAGGCGGCTTCTATGGCAAGAGATAATATCTTAATGCAAAGCGCTTCAATCGTAGTGTGGATGCCAAGCTTGTCTCGTTTTGAAAACTTACTGCTCGTGCGGTAAATGTCTTTATGAAGTATTCTTACAGCATGAATAATAGGCAAAGTGTCTTCGGGGGGGGGTAAACATAGTTGTTCTTTTAACGATGTAATTTGTGTTGATAATCTACTTCTAGCTTGGAAAGAATTCAGAAAAGGAAAGCAGTCCAAAAACGATACAGTCCGATTTGAATTGAATCTCGAGGATAACCTTTTTGATCTACACCATAGACTCGATTCGCTCGAATGGAAACCTGATCCGTACGAGATGTTTTTAGTCAACGATCCAAAATTAAGAAAAATCCACAAAGCCACCGTTCGAGACAGAGTCTTATATCAAGCCGTGTATCGGGTATTGTATCAGGTTTTTGATCCGACTTTCATATTCCATTCATATGCATCTCGTGATTGTAAGGGCACTCATGCCGGGATTATTGTATTCGAGAAATACATCAGGCAAGTGAGTAGTAACTATAAAAACTCCGCGCATGTCGTCAAATGCGACATTCGGAAATTTTTCGATTCGATAGACCATAATATTCTCTTTAGTCTTATACAGCGGAAGATAAATGACTCTGACCTTGTGGCGCTCATTCGAAAAATTATCGAATCTTTTTCTACTAGTTCCGGCAAGGGTTTGCCCCTAGGGAATGTTACGAGTCAGCTTTTTGCCAACATATATATGAATCAGTTGGACCAGTATATAAAACGAGAACTTAAGGTGAAATGTTATGTCCGTTACTGTGATGATTTTGTACTCATATCTCCCTCAAAAGAATATCTAGAGCATTGTGTAAGAGAAATAGGGAAGTTCTGCCACGACGAACTCAAACTAGATCTTCACCCTCGCAAGGTTATTTTTCGTAAGATCAATCAGGGAATTGATTTTCTCGGGTACGTCATGTTGCCGCATCGACGAGTGATTCGTGTGCAGACAAAGAGAAGGATTTTCCGAAAATTGGAAAAGTTGAAATCACGAAATGACGTTGGAATGGTGGATGAGAAATCCCTTGAACAGTCGGTGCAATCCTATTTGGGAATTTTGTCTCACTGTAAGGGTGAGAAAATTAAAGAGCAGATAGAGAGAATATTTTATGATTAAACATCGCTAAAAAAGTACTAAATTAAATATGAAGAAAGCCGTCCTTGCGGACAGCTTTCTTTCGGTACTCTAACCTTATCAATACGCATATTATACTCCCGCACATTTAAAAGTAAATACGATCAAAATTGGTGCCTGACCCCAACTATGTTAAAATGCACGCATGATTTTAACTTACCTCGGACATGAAGCCTTCAAAATCCAATTTGGCAATTTGACTGTTGCCATAAATCCTCCTTCAAAGGACTCATCTTTTAAATCAAGTAAATTCGGTGCTGACATCGTTCTGCAAACGCTCAATCATGAGGATATGAACGGAGGCAAAGACCTCGCGTTCGGCGAGCGGGCTCCATTTGTCATTTCAGGCCCCGGTGAATACGAGACTGGCGGTATCTTTATTCGTGGTGTCGCGGGAGAATCACAATATGATGGAGAGAAGAGAATCAACACGATATATTCATTAACTGTTGATGGAATAAATATTTTATTTTTGGGAGCGCAAAAAGCAGCACTCCCTGCAACTGTTTCTGAGATTATCGATACAGTTGATCTTTTATTTATCCCCGTTGGTGGCGACGGCGTGTTCGATGCAAAGGAGGCCGAGAAAGTTGCTATGAACCTCGAACCGAAAATGATTGTGCCAATGCATTTCAAAGACGACAAGGATCCTGCACTCAAAGCGTTTCTCAAAGAAATGGGTGCAACGTCATCACCGGTTGATAAACTAACGATCAAGCGCAAGGATCTTGAAGGAAAAGAGGGAGAAGTTGCGGTATTATCACCTCAGGCATAACATATTTATTATGAGCTTTCTCGAAAACCTTCGCGCAAAGCCAATCGAATATCGTCAGAAATTTGCGCTTTTCACGAGCCTTTCTATTACATTACTTATTTTTGCCGGATGGGGAATTGCGACTATTGCGAGTTTTACATCGGGCGATATTAAAAATCAGATGACCGCATCTGCATCAACTAGTTTGTCGACCTTCTCTGTAATCCACGATCAGGTCTCAAATATGTATGATGCAACGTTCGGAAAAAAGGACATTGCTTCCACATCCACCTCAACTTTGGTACAATATCCAAACTAAATCATGGCTAAATCAAAAGACATTCCAGAAAACGCTGAACTCCTTCCTGGTGACAAGATTGTCGCCCGCAATTTGACGACTGAAATGAAAGAGTCGTACATCGACTATGCGATGTCAGTTATTACCGATCGAGCACTTCCTGATGTGCGTGATGGATTGAAGCCTGTGCACCGACGTATTTTGTATGCAATGCATGAACGAGGACTCACTTCAACTGCAAAGTTCCGTAAGTCTGCCTTTGTTGTCGGTGAAGTGATGGGAAATTATCACCCCCACGGTGACCAGGCTATCTATGACTCTCTTGCCAACATGGCGCAGGATTTCTCTCTGCGCTATCCACTCATTAACGGCCAAGGAAACTTCGGAAGTATTGACGGTGATAGTCCTGCGGCGATGCGATATACCGAAGCTCGTATGTCTCGTATCACTGCTGAATTGCTTCGTGATATGGAAAAGCAGACGGTCAATTATCGTCAGAACTACGACGGTACTCGCAAGGAGCCTACAGTCTTGCCGACGGCGGTACCTAATCTTCTCCTTAACGGCATTTTGGGAATCGCCGTCGGCATGGCGACAAATATTCCTCCGCATAATCTCGGTGAAGTGCTCGACGCTGTCGTGCATCTCGTGGACAATGATGATGCGTCAACCGAAGACCTTTTGCAGTTTATTAAAGGTCCAGACTTTCCAACTGGCGGAATTATTTTCAACGAAAAAGATATTGCTCAGGCATATATTCATGGTCGCGGCGGCGTTGTCGCTCGAGGTGAAGCAGAAATCGTTGAAGAAAAAGCCGGCTCTTCAAAAATCGTCATTACATCTATCCCGTATCGTGTCAATAAATCATCGCTTATTGAATCAATCGCTAACCTCGTTCACGAAAAGAAACTCGAGGGTATCAAAGATCTCCGAGATGAATCCACAGAAGACATCCGTATCGTAATTGAACTCAAAAATGGCGGATATCCACAGAACGTCCTCAACTTTTTATACAAACATACACAGCTCGAATCAACATTCCACTTCAACATGGTGGGACTCGTTGACGGTATTCCACAAACACTTTCACTCAAGACTTGTCTCGAAGAGTTCATAAAGCACCGCAAGGAAGTCATCAGACGACGTACAGAATTCGATCTTGCAAAAGCAAAAGCACGTGAGCATATTTTGATTGGCCTCAAGAAAGCACTCGATCATATCGACGCGATCATCAAATTGATCAAAGCCTCAAAAGATACGCCAACTGCGCATGCCAATTTGATGAAAGAATTCAGATTCTCTGATCTTCAGGCCGCGGCCATTCTCGATATGAAGCTCCAGAAGCTTGCTGGACTCGAACGAAAGAAAATCGAAGACGAGCTCAAAGCAATTCAGGCATTCATTATAGAATGTGAAGATATTTTGAAGAGCCCGAAGCGTGTTGTCAAAATCATCAAAGAAGAGATTGCTGATATCAAAGCAAAATACAATGATGATCGACGCACAAAAGTCGTGAAGCATGGAGCTCAGAGTTTCTCACTCGAAGACACTATTCCTGATGAGGAAAGCATTCTCGTTTTGACATCGGGCGGGTATATCAAGCGCACTGACCCTGAGGAATATCGCAAACAAAAGCGCGGCGGTGTGGGTGTCATGGATTTGAACACTAAAGAAGAAGATTTCATTACGCACTTTGTGAAGGCAAGTACGCATTGCGATCTCTTGTTCTTTACGGACATGGGTAAGGTATACAAAATCAAGATGTATGAGATTCCAGAAGGGAAGCGCGCAACTCGTGGAAAATCAATTATGAATTTCCTCACACTTTCATCTGAAGAAAAAGTGACTTCGATTCTCCCGATGCCAAAAGAAATCAAAAAGGGAAGCGGGCTTTCACTTTTTCTTGTTACTAGACTTGGAACAGGTAAAAAAGTCTCTGCAGAAAGTTTCCACGACGTACGACGTAGTGGTATCATCGCTATTCGACTCGACAAAGACGACAATCTCGTCTCCGCTTCATTTGTAGAAAAGGGCGACAATATTATGGTGGTCGCATCGGACGGTCAATCAATCAGATTTGACGAAGTAGATGTTCGTGAAATGGGGCGAGCTGCTGGTGGAGTGCGCGTCATGAAACTCGACAAGAGTGTGGCTGTGGTAGGCGCAGATGCAATCAAGAAAGGCTCCAATGATGCCGAAGTTCTCGTTATGTCTGCAAACGGCTATGGTAAGAAGACAAAACTTTCAGAATACAAAGTACAAAACCGTGGAGGCTCGGGTATCAAGACCGTGAAGGTAACAGATAAAACAGGTGACCTCATCTCCGCAAAGGTTGTAACAGATGAGCTCGAAGAAGCCGTTGCAATTTCAAAGAAAAGTCAGGTAATCCGATGTGACCTCAAAGAAATTCCATCTCTCGGACGTGATACGCAAGGAGTACGAATCATGAAATTGCGAGAAGGTGATTCACTTGCATCGCTCATTTGTTTATAACCGAATAATATAAAGAGCCTGTGTATGAGGCAAAAAGTGGTATACTTTACATATGTTCAGTGATCCTAAAAAAAATATTTCAGAAATGTTCATCGCCGAGGGTATGACGGTTTCTGATTTTGGAGCTGGTGTTGGGTTCTATGCTCTCGCTTTGGCTGAAAAAGTGGGCGAATATGGCAAAGTTTTTGCTCTTGACGTTATAACAGATCATCTTTCAAAAATACAGCACGAAGCTGAGCGACGAGGACTCAAAAATCTCGAAGTCATTCACAGCGATCTTGAATTACCCAATGGCTCCGGACTTCTCGGGGGTTCAATTGACCGAGTAATTATTACCAATGTCCTCTTTCAGACAGATCATCCCGAACGAGTTATTGCAGAAGCCAGACGTGTCATTAAACGCACAGGAAAAGTAGGGGTTATTGAATGGATTGAATCATTTGATATGATCGGGCCGCATCCAGACCACGTGATGTCAGAGAGTGAAACGCTCACTGCATTTACAAAAGAGGGTTTTATCCTCGAAAAGAAATTTGATAGTGGTTCACACCACTATGGCTTGCTATTCAAGTTGGCTATATAATATGTATATATATTTTTCATGAGTACGTTCAAGATCATTGTTACAGGAATATTTCTTTTTCTTGCGGTTGCAGGTGTCATTGTATTTGCAACTTATGGCAGCACTGACAAAGTAGCTGTGCCCTCAGTCACTATTTGGGGAACACTTCCTACCTCTTATATGGAGGATTTCATTCACTCTATTAATTCTCACTCGACCGTCGTCAACGCATCATATATAGAAGTACAACCAGATGAATTTGCTGGTGCGTTTGTCAATGCTATTGCAGAAGGGAAGGGTCCTGACATTGTATTGTTACCAGATAGTCTTCTCTATCAGGAGCGTAATAAAGTATTGCCGATTGGATACCAAACATATCCTGAGCGCGATTTCAGAGATACATTTATTGATGCGGCAAGTATCTTTATTTCAAAAGATGGCGTACTCGGTGTGCCTTTTGCTGTCGACCCACTCGTCATGTATTGGAATCGAGACATATTGTCATCCGCTGGCGTTGCGAGAGCGCCGTTTCTGTGGAAAGAATTTCCAAGCATCGGTACATCAGTTATCAGTCGCAATGATTCATCAACGATTTTGCGCGCTCTTGCGCCGCTCGGTGAGTACAGAAATGTCACAAATGCTAAAGCAATCCTCTCCACTCTATTTTTTCAGTCGGGAAACGCAATTACGACACTCAATGACGTCAATCAGTATGTCTCTACACTTGATGCGGATATTGGCCCTGGACAAAATGGTCCAGCAAGTGCTGTTGATTTCTATACGTCTTTTTCCAACCCAGTGAAGCCGACATATACGTGGAACAGATCATTGCCAGCATCACACGATGCGTTTCTCTCGGGAGATTTGGCACTTTATTTTGGATTTGCCAGCGAACTTTTCAATCTCCAAGAAAAAAACCCAAACTTGAATTTCGATGTCACTACAATGCCGCAAGCAGATGGTGCGACAAAAAGTAATTATGGAAAGATGTATGGATTATCAATTGTAAAAAATGGCCCGCGAGTGGCATCTGCTCTTTCAGCAATTGCTATTTTGACCAACGCTACCAACATGCAAGTTTGGACTGATATTACAAAATTGCCGCCGGTGCGTCGTGACCTCCTCACTACGCGACCCAAGGATCCATATCTTGATATTTTTTATAGTGCTGCTATTCAAACAAAAACATGGCTAGATCCAAACCCTGTGACATCTGATGCTATATTTCAGGACATGATAGAATCAGTGACAACAGGTAGAAATCAGGGGAATAGTGTGGTGACCCTCGCAAAACAGAAATTAGATCAGGCTTTGAAAAATAATTAGATATGAATACACTTAAGATTTTACAGTATTGCACAAAACAAGTGAAACCTTGCGGGTGGCCTGAATTTTTAGAACTTATTCGACAATTAATTCAATTTGCATTCTTCCTTGCGGGCATCTTTGCAACAATCTCCATTGCATATGCCGGATGGTTATATCTAACTTCTGGAGGCAATGCTGGGGCTCGAGAAAAGGCACATGGTATTTTATGGAATGTTGTGTACGGTCTAGTATTTGTCTTTACTGCCTTTATTATTGTACAATTCATTCTAAAGGGATTTGGTCTTGACCCAAGCTATACATTATTACGAGGTTAATACATTATGAAAACACCCACATTATCTCAGGCATTGTTCATTACAATAAATTTACTTATTGCTATTATTTTAATAGCGGGTCCTGTCTCTATTGTTTCGGCTAGCAATACGCCAACCCCAAAAGGAAATAATACACAGACTCCTGGAGGAAATAGGACATATACTCAAACAGGAATAAACAACCCTCTTCCGGGAAACAAAGATCTCGCCACTTTCCTCAAAAATATTCTCCGGTTAGTATTCATTGTCGGTACAGTCGTCGTCGTCTTCTTTATTGTTCTAGCGGGATTCAAATATGTCACAGCTCAAGGAGACCCTAAGAAAATTACAGACGCCCACAACATGCTCCTGTGGACTGCAGTAGGTGCCGCCGTACTTCTCGGAGCGCAAACTATTGCTGATGTTATTGCCAATACCGTTAAAGATCTCGCAAGCTAATATGAAAAAATCTCTCTTTTTAATTTCACTTGTTCCAGGCCTTGCGGACGCAGCCTCAATTACGAGTCTCTCAGATTTGGTTCAGTTGGTACTAAAAATGATTAATTTGCTTTTGCGATTTACTATCGCGCTTGCGCTCCTTTTCTTCCTGATTAATATTTTCAGAATGGTGTTTGCTAGCGGAAGTGAGGATGATATCAAACAAGCAAAAACATATATGCTGTATGGAATTGTCGCCCTTTTTGTTATGGTCTCAGTATGGGGACTTGTCAACATCGTCACCTCCACATTCTTTGGAGGATCTCTGGTCATGCCACAGCTCCGTTAGTAAAAGTAGTCCACAGCCTTTTTTAAAAACCCTATGACAGCCTCATATTAAGGGGTATAATATACATAAGACTTTTAGGCTCTAAAGGTCGCTTATAAGCAATCTAAATTTTACAAATGAAAAAAACAGGTATTAGCATTTTTGCTCTAGCTCTCACTATCCTTCCAGGATTGGCATCTGCGCAGAGCATTGGTGGAATCTTTGGACTATTGGATCAGGCGAATCAGCTCATCAACAAGCTTATTCCATTCATTATTACTCTTGCCCTCCTCGTTTTCCTTTGGGGTATTTTGAAATATGTATTTTCAACTGATGAAGAGGCTCGAGGACAGGCCAAGAATTACATGATTTACGGTATCATTGGACTTTTTGTTATGGTATCTGTGTGGGGATTGGTGAACATTCTTGTTCGAAGTCTCTCTCTTGATAACAATGCTCCAAATGCACCTGCTCTACCAAACTCTGGTGGAACATTCATTCAGCGTTAGTTTAATCTTCTTTTTAACTTTCCTGCATGCAATCTGCTGAAAAGCTCATCCATAATATAGATAAGTACATAGTTAATCCCGTTATTGGATTGTTGTTCGGTGTTGCGCTCATCATATTTGTTTGGGGAGTCTTTCAGTATTTCTTGAGCAGTGAAAGTGAGGACGGAAGAAAGACGGGAAGTCAGCATATTCTGTGGGGGATTGTCGGCATGACTATCATGGTTTCAGCATTTGGCATACTGAACGTAGTACTTGGAACATTCGGTATTTCTAATCCAGTGATACATGAAATAATTCCTTAGGGATTGCATGAGTGAATTAAAAGAAAACGCACAGGCTTCCCCCGCGCGTTTTCTTTGTATAAAAATTGAGAAATAAAAAAGGGCGGGAGGGGATGTAAATCCTCCTCCCGCCCGCAGCTGTGCTGCTAAGCCTCGACTTATTCGAAGGCCTGTTTGTAGTTCTTGTGGTAGTACACCTCTTTATCTCTGCTACCTTGTGGCAAGAGGAATTCGAAGCGAGTTCCAGGCGGTAACGTGCTAATCTTAACGTTATCGAGTCGTCTCGGCATACCGTTTACGATGATTACGTGGTAAGCCACATCGTCATTGCTTGGGTTGAAGTAAATTTGATCGTCATCTTCATTCAAACGTCGTATGACCCCAGCGAGGTCTTTGACGTCGATTGAATCTGCATCGCCAAACTTCAGTACTTCCGACCACCCTCGAGAGGTGACGCGGAACGGTATATCTTTGATCTCTTTTTTTTCACCTGTGTCCTTTCCACTCCCGAAGAGGTGGTTGTTGGACAGGATGTTGATCGCAGGAGGTGATGCCTTAGCACGCGAGGACGCAGGAGGTTGATTTCCCTTGTCTCCGTTTGCCGGCGTTTCGGTTGTTGGCGTGGACGGTTCGTCCACTACATCATTTCCGGAGAACTTATCCCAGACGATGATGCCACCAACCACGATGACTGCGATCACGACGAGTGTGAAGAGGGTCTTCCAGCCGATGAGGCTTCCTCCCTTGTCGTCAGTTGATGCAGTTGTGTTTGCAGGTTTATTAGGTTTATTGTTGTCTTTTTTAGCCATGAGGCTGTGTTCCTTTCTGTTTAGGTTTCGTTAGGCTCACTGGGAGCCGGCTTGTCTTGTTTTTCCCCGGCGGCGCCTTCACTGTCGAGTCTTTTGATTAACTCTGGACCACTTCCATGTAGTAACCCCATGCTAGCAGCCATATTGCCACCGATAATTTTGATTGCCTTCTTGTCTTCAGCTTGGAGTGCATCAATGAGAGTTGCACTGTCAATGGTAACCTTCGACACTCCGTCACTTCCACGTAGGTTTGCCGTAACGTAGTTGTGCCGCTCAACAAGCCCTCTTGCGCCAGTCATGTTTGCTGCAGCTTTAGATATTTCCGTGCGAATCTGAGCCCGCGCGTTCTTGATCTCGTCACTTGCATAATCCGCTTCACGGACATTCACAAACATGACCAATTGCCCGAGTTCTTTGACCTGCTCCCAGTATGGCCCGGGTTGCTCTTTTCGAGCACCCAGTGTGCAAACCGGTTGCAAGTCGTCACAAACCCAAGCTTCAATCAAACGCTGATGTTCGATAACGAATTCGTCGGTAAGCCTGATGCAGTAATTACGAATAATACTTGCAACAAGCCTTGCTAAACGACTCTCGACCTGACGATCGATATCGTTTCCATCATCAGGGACGACGCCTAGATACTGGATTGGACTGATTGTGCGGTGAATCACTTGGACAATGACCTTGAGGTTGTTATACCCCTTTTCCCCTTTTTTCGCTTTTCCGGCATTCTCCTTTATCTGCTCCATTTCGGCTCCAACCTCAGTTCTTATCGCATCGAGATCAGGAAGTTCTTCCGTGTAACCAGGGTTATCACGATTAGCTTCACTATCGCGGGCGGTAAGAATGAAATCATGAGGGCTATTTGTACTCTTTCCACCCATCTCGAAGTCGTTTTTGCCTATGTTAACAGGCACCACTACATCGATTCCAGGAATCCGGAACGTTGGTCCCGGTCCTGATGCATACCTTAGTCGATATCCGAGTCGCTGAAATTGTGCGACCCAATTACCATCACTGATGTAGATGCAACCGAAAAATACGGCGGTAACGACGATCCACGTTATGAGGTGGAAGTGTTTGTAGTTGAGACGATTGATATGTGTCGTGAGATACGCATCGGCGAGATCGCCAATGATCCAGAAGAAGAGTGCACCTTTTGCGACCCTCCACAATCCGGATTCAATCGCAACTCCTTTGTTATTTAGGGAGATACGATTGAAGAACTGACATATACGCAGAACTGCGTACAAGATAACTGGCAATATTATTTTTTCCATAGATTCTATTTCTTGTGTCAAAGATCCTGTCGTCCCTCCGTCGGGGGACTGAGGTCCTTCGACGTGGTTTTGTTGACTGCGCACTCTCGCGTTGGCGGAGTGTTTGGTTTATTTTTGGTCGGTGCCGTGAGGCTCCAACCGGTGAGTCTGTAAACCCTGACGGACGGTTTTTTACTTCCTCTATTATATCACAAACTAGGATTTTGTCAATGTCCACGTATACCCCCACAACCTTGGCACCACTTTGATGCGTTAACATCAATATATGCCATACACCACTAACAAATACATGCCACGCATCCGTCGTGACGCAGCGCGTCTTTACCACAGAGG
>JAYTSY010000032.1:0-11815 GCA_043745355.1 bacterium | reverse complement strand
AACCCCAATCTCCTGGACCAATATGTGTATGTGACATACGTCGGAGTATGACTGAGGGAGATGCTTGTGCAATTAGCCTGCAAACCTTTGTGCGGTTAAAGTGCAAATTCAGTAAGCCTCACTTGACAAAGTAGGCTTTTGGGTTATATAATAGTAATCAGAAAGCGACACGGAAATTCAACAAACAACCATTTCACCCCGTGTCACCCGAGTGAATGAATTTCATTCAACAACCAAAAGCAAAAAAATCGAATGTACACCTTTACGTGTTCATCGGGCTCCTACTCATCGTATTCGGAGGCGCCGCCTTTCTCACTCGGCACAAGATCGAGCCCCCGGCAAGCACAAATGTCGCCGCCTCCGAGCCAAACGACCCCAAGAATCGCTGCTACGAAGCCCTCGACACCGCGAGCGAAAGCCACGCCAAGCGCGACAAGACTTGTCCCGGTGACAAATGGCAAGCCCAAAGCAACGCCATATCCGTTGGGTTACGTTGGAGAACGTGATCTCGGGCAGCCAATACTCGGCAAGAAAGGCAAATGAGGGAACGAGCATCGCTCGCCATGGGCACCGGAAGAACGAATTAAACTTCGATCGACCGGTGCCTTTTCCTTTGGGTATAGCTATATGTCGCAAAAGATATATTGCGCGACATTCACAATATCACTTCCCCCTATGAGTGGATAAAGTCTATAGTACTAACTCTGAGATATTTTTGGCATTATGTTTTGCTTAAAAAGCTTTTCAGTTATAACTTTTATATTTTTTGGTAATAGCAGTTTCCTATTTTGCATCAGCAAGTCGATTTGATCTTGGCTCAAAATTAAATTTTCAATTAATATAAAATATACTGAAATCTTTAAATTAGAATACCTTTTTAACTTAATATTAATTACTCGGGCCAAAGAAAATATATCTTGAGCATAAAATAGATCTATTGCAATTCCTTGTTGCGAATTTGTATATATAAAGAAGTCACAACATATATTGCCCGGACGAATAATTTTATGCTCATGCACTTGAACCTCTGGAATCTTTGAAATTAAATAATTATAAAAAACTTCCTCGTATTTAACAGCTCTATGGTATCCAGCTTTTGCGATACAAGATCGATATTCACCTTTTGTATAGTCTGATATTGCATCTAATTTTAATAGTCCCCTTAATTTAACAATACCTCCAAAATTTCTCTGAATATACCTAGAAGTGGGCAAGAAATCTACTTTGTCAAAATCAAGAGTACTCGGATATTTAAAGAATTTTTGTTTGTACTCCTCCATTTTCAACGCGATCTCTTCAAGAGACCATTTTTTTAACTTTTTTCTTGTAATCATAGCCTGATAATAGCATAAACAAAAAACCGTCCCGTATGAAATTAATCATGATGCGGGATGGTTCATTCTGGTCTAAACCCTCATTCTCCCCTCTTATCTCGTAACTTGATACGTAACTCTGTAGTCAGGCAAACTATAATTTTGACCTGAATATTTTATTGGTAAAACAGCCGTAATTTTTACCGTGCTTCCATCGGTAGCTATAACATATTGGTCGTACGAACCTTGATATGTCATGTCTACATTGGTCGTACTGGAAGCTGTGGCGAGACGTGTGCGGACTACTACCCTACCTGCTTGAATACAATTAACGTCGACGGGACATCGACTATCTTCGAGAATATCAAGGGGTGTAATTACCAACCCGTTTATACTTGAGGTCTGATTAACAGCAAGCGTACCGGAGGAACTAGACGAAGCAGTGGTTGCGGTACTTGTAGCAATAGTGAAATTTTGACTATTACTTGTAATACCTGATGAATTTCTGACAGACACGGCGTAGACTCCCTGTGTGTTCAAGAAAAATGCTTGTAAACATGGAGGATTGGAATAACTACATTCCTGTCTTTGATATTCTGGTACATTGAATAAAATATTTTTACCGTCATTCGTTGATGGAACGTTATTTATAATTCCATTTCCAAAAGAAACAATATTTCCTGTTGTGCTAAAGCCTGAGCCAGTCAAAGTAACACTCGTTCCGACTGGACCTGATGATGGCGACAATGAGGTCATAGTCGGAACTTGAGTAACAACACTTGTGACATTAAAATTTTGGCTATTACTTGTACCGTTCGTATTTCTCACAGCAATTGTATTAATTCCTAATGGAATTGGCCTCGCGAGTGCAACACAATACTGGCCAGCTTGACAATCCACGCCGACATAACTTGGAACTACGAATGAGAGACTTGTACCGTTCGGAGATGCAACGCCCCCAACAGGTCCTCCCCCGAACAAGACTGTATTTGTCGAAAGGAATCCTGAACCATACACCGTGACTGTCGTACCGATTGCTCCAGAGGTTGGAGAAACAGAATTTATAATTGGGGTTTGATTTGATTGAGCAACAACATTTGTGGAAACACTTGTGTTCACGGTCAAACCATTGGAACCACGCACCGTAAACTTTGGTGTGAATATTCCAACACTATTATATGTATGTGTAAATGTCGAAGATTGTGTAAAGGGGGTCAGAGAGGTGGCGGTCGTAGTGACATAGTAAGAACCCTCATCTCCCCATACTACGGTGTAGCTCAATCCTCCCCCATTTGTATCTGTCGCTCGAACTGACCAGGTACCAGCCTGACCCACTGAAAGCGTGGTTGGAGCCTCAACTCCATTTATCACTGGGGTATTTGCACTTGTGACTGGTGGCACAGGAGTTATAGAACAGCTATCATTATGTATCCGCGCTCGTGTCAAAGGTCCTGCATTTCCAACGGGGCTAATGCCAACATACAACTGATAATTACGAATCGCAGCAAGGGTCCGTGAGCCAAAATATCCTGTCGGGCTTACAGACAAATATCCTCGAGCGTATAAAAATGATTGAAGCTGTGAGACATCGTTCCCTGACATACGTATAGACAGGCCACGATTCAACGTAACGCACATACTATTACTCGGAGTTGTTTGAGGAGACGAGACGACGGATGTGGCTGGAACGTAGACCAAACTCTGGGCATTTGAAATAAAAGGGATACCCGAAAAAAAGAAAGCTAATGCAAAGATAAATGTATTTTTCATATAGTATATGACGTTGACAATGCTATTTCATTACTTTTCTCCGACTTCTAGTTTCTCTTTCATTAACAATGTCGCCTTCTCCACTACTCCTCTATTATATCCTCCAGTTTTTCCATCGGAACGCACGACTCGGTGACATGGAATAGTAAGATCATAATTCGAGTTCAGTATATTTCCCACCGCACGATATGCCAGAGGACTCCCCGCTTTCAGAGCAACTTGTTTATACGTCAACGTACGTCCTTTCGGGATCCTTTTAGTAATAGCGAATACTTTTTGTTTGAAATCTCTCATATTGATATTCTATCAAATTATCACCAATATCTACATTTAAATATAATGAAAGGCCGCAACTAGAGGCTGTCTAGTTGCGGCACTTCGGGTTGTTTGGGGGTTATTTCGCCTTTGTCGAGCAGACACTTGTTGCGATGACTGTTTTCACGCACAGTAACAGAAACGTGAACAAACTTGCACTACCGAACGCCCAGAGAACGCAGCCGAGCCATGGATACTTGGCTGCTAGATCATACAGTTGTTGCATATAACCTTTCTAAGGTCGAACACGATGTTCTTCCGTGTTGTATAATACAACAACTTTGCGGCATGTGTCAATATTTTACTTATATTCATGATTAAGCCCCGACCTCTCCAAAAGGAGGTCGGGGCTACGCCGTCTTATTTTTGAATGGTAACCATCTCGGTGACCAGTACGCAATCCTCGTCATCCAGTTGGTCGAGGACCTCTCCCAACTCCAGCATAGAGACGAACATCTTGATCTCGTGCCAGCGAAGCGTCCTTCGCTCATTTTTTTCACAACGAGCAAGTTCGGCCAAGTAAATCCGGTGAGTCTCTTCTGCACCAATGCAATCGAGTTCTCGCGCGTGAACACTTGTAGGAACCTCTCGAGCCTCTTTTGCAGCTTCAAAAGCAATTTTGGCGTCATCCACGGCGGGCCCGAGGTACTCCAGAATAAACTGCTCGAGGAGATCTAAGATCCACCGTTCAAAAACTCCATCTTGAGGTTTAACCACTGAAGTGACAAGAACACTCACAGGTGTGGATACTGCTCTCGACTTATGACCACTCGAGTACCTCCGCCGCTTTACCTTGGTATTCTTGGTCACCCCTTTCTTCTTTCCACGGCTGGGCTTGAAACGCAGTGGTCCTTCGGGCCGAAGTGGTTGGATAGGGGTGAATTTTCCAAAGGGTTTTTTCCTCTTTTTAGGCTTCGTTGACGTGCGCTGACCAACGGTTTTTTTACCATGATGGATATGGAGACAGACTATTTTATCGGGCATACACAGAATTAGGAATCGTGGTTGTTGCCGGAGAGACATTGGTCGGAATGAGCGACGTCGCGGCCAAAAGCCAAAAAGAATTTCGAGCTTTTGGCCACGACGTATTACTGAATATGAAAGATCACAATACCAAGGAAAATAGTAGCACTAGCCTAGCACTCGTACAAGCTGGACGTCTTTGTATGAAATCCCCGAACCGGCAGCATGTTTTACAGGTGCAAGAGGCACCTTACGATAGAGCGACGGATTATAATCTGGTGTTCCAGCGGTCCCTGCTTTGATAGCGATCGCAGGATATGCTTTTGCAAAAGCCACCCTCACTTGTTGTTGTTTTTTGTGTGAAAGCGCATTGCGCAGATACATAGCTGATTCAATAAACAATGGATCTTCCTCGATAAGTTTTTCAACATGGCCAATAACAGTCTCTTCGGTGAGATTGCGCTCCTTGGCAATGACTGAAAGTTTCTTTCCTTCTTCGATCAATGTACGAGTTTGATGAAATGTAGATATTTTATTTTGCTTCGCTACTTGAGCTTTCCTTTCCGATTCTGACGGCGCAATTTTTGTTAAAAATTCTTTTTGCATCACAGCTTTGCCTGTATCAAGTTTTGCAACCTCTTCAACAGCTCTCTGTGAGGCGGCACGCAATTTCTCATCTACCATCAACACTTCATCATGCACGCGAAGCGCTGTATCATTGAGGCCCAAAATGGTGAGGCCTTCAAGCGTCCGTACTCGAGATAATGCCACATACCCCATTCCACGCTCAAATGATTTAGAAAGATCTACTTCGACAGCGTCGAGGCTCATACCCTGACTCTTGTGAATGGTGATGGCCCACGCGAGACGAAGCGGATATTGGATAATCTCCGCTTTGACTTTGCCATCTTCCTCGATACTCCATGATGCCGGTTCGACTTCGACCGTAGTGCCATTTGCCATACGTACTTTCGGTCCTTTGTATTGTCCCCCTTCATCACATTCGACAACCACGCCGAGCGTACCGTTCACAAATCCAGCTTCAAAATTATTTTTGACAAACATCACGCGAGCACCCACCTTGAGACGTAAATGTTCTGGGGCGAGACAACTTTTTTTGAGTAATTCAACGAGAGGATCACTGCCGTGACTTTCCATAAAATAATCGTATGAATCTCCCCCAATCCTGTCCAGTGCCTCATCATTAATATTATCAACATCGATATTATGGGTAAACAATCTTGTGGGTTCAACCCCGACAATGACTTTTTCTTTTTTTAAATCGTTGTCTTCAATAGAGACATCAATCCCTGCCTCAAGACCGATCGAATTCAATTCTTCCATATCAACAGAAGTTTCTTCATAATCCCCTTCCCCGAACCCAGGCTCCGATGAAATCATTTGAACTCCTTTTTTGAATCGAGTTTGCAATCGTTCCATGGTGTCTTCAGACACTTGATTTGTGCGAATATCATTCAAAATGCGCAACGATGCGTCATCGGTTTGACGATGTTGTTCTTCGAGATAGCAGATCTTGAACTGGGCAGTGCGCCACACTTTTGAATGATAGATAAATTTGGCAACTGGCTCGCCACGACGCGAGATGGGTGGCAGCTGAAAGAAATCTCCACACAAAATCACCTGCATACCTCCAAACGGAGCGTCTACATTTTTAAATCCTCGTAACAACTGATCAACAAGATCAAGTCGAAAATGATGCAGCATTGAGACTTCATCGATGATGAGCACCTTTGCTTTTTCCAGCCTCTTGTATAGATACTGTTTTTCCTGCAGATTTGAAATATCCTGTTGTG
Source organism: bacterium (assembly GCA_043745355.1). GTDB lineage: Bacteria > Patescibacteriota > Minisyncoccia > Phycocordibacterales > CAIZLB01 > JBDKLC01. The sequence continues at coordinate 5,640 of JAYTSY010000032.1, read as the reverse complement.
TTAGCAAATTGCGGATACCGAGTCCGGTCCAAGAATGGATTGTTACTCCTCCCATATGAGTCGCGGCAATACCAGTTGATGCTGTCACTCCCACCTCGACACCAGCATCTTTCAGGTATTTGATGTATTGATTCAAGACGTAAGTCTTTCCACTTCCTGCGGCACCAGTCAAATACACATTGTGGCCAAGTTTAAGTATGTCGAGTGCAGTGTCTTGTGTCATAGTCGGATCATTGTATCATTTTGCCCTATCTCTTTGTTATTACTTTACTTCAGCCTCAACTGGCGGATTGATATCACTTGCCTCCACCACGAACTTGACCCTTCCGATCAATTGTCCATTTTGAGTTTCAACATTTACTCGCCATTTTCCGGGAAAAACAGATGATTTTACCGAGTATGTACGATAGCCACTCGCACGTCCTCCTAAAATTCCTAGGTCGATACGTGATGATGTTATCCAATGTCCTGCGCCTTCATCAAAATATTGCCATTCATGGACGATATCTGTACTGAGGTCAGTCGGGGAAAAGACAGCGCTAAATACATACACGTCCTCACCAGGCACTTGATGATATGTTTCAGAGAAACGGAAAAAGTCGCGAATAATCGTGGGCCAAGATCTTTGTTCGGCAAGGAGACTCAAGTTGCCATCCGCCTGCCGATTTATATTGTGGTAAACCCCTGCTTGCTTCAGTGAAAGTGGAATAGGCGGCATGATATTTGTGAAATAAAGGACGTTCATGAGTAATAGCACTGCGCCAATGCCCATCCAAATCAATCCCCCACTCTTTTTGAATTTCTCATGTCCCACAAAACGCAAAAGCATCAGGAAAACACAAATAATGAGTAAGCTAATGAATCCGGATAAAACAAAAATGTCCGGACCTATCTTTTTTAGCACAACAGGGATGAAGAAAATTGCAAAAAGATATATAGAAATAAATAAGACAATAATCTGGAATGTCAGCCGACTATAATGCCGGCGCAGACGTTCATTTGCAATAAAAATTGCAGAGAGTATGAGCAAAAAAGGCCAACTAACAGAAAGTGATGAGCTTCTAAAATAAAACACAAGAAAAGTACTGAAACACCCTCCGAACGCAAATTGTGTGACATACAACAGCACCGTCCTAATCTTTTCGTTCCACAGCAGCTTTTTTTTATCACGTAATGCCGGACTTTGCTCTGGTGATTTGAGTACGGTCGCGGCGCGATGCTCGTACACGTTTATCATGAAAATTCCAAACGCCGCGACCGCTATGTGAATAACAATCCAAAAATTCTCGATAAATTCATCCACTCTCGTCAGCGTGAGCGTAGTAAACACAAAACCTCCCACCAAAAAAATTGATGCGAGGTGTCGTTGATATCGACTATACAAATTGACTGCTTTTTGAAAAGAGTGCCTCACTCGTACAGTATAGGACTTTTCAAATTATTTCCCAACTTGAATTCCCGCCTTGATTTTTGCTTGAATGTCAGCTGGTACTGTCATTGACCCATGCGCAGAATTCATCATGCTCGTCATATCCATGATGTGAACTGACGCAGGCACGGTAAACACAGAGGCATCTTTGACCCATTGCTCACAATGATAATTGACTTTCTGATCAAGATTCACATTTGAAGAAGTTGAATTCTCGGAATGGCTAGATGAGGCCATTGCATTCAAGTTTATCTTTGCGCCTTGATTGCCGGTCCAAGCAATCACTTCATCACCATTACGAATCATGTTTGATTCGATAGATGAACCTGATTTGCTAGTCATTGTAAAGTGACCGTGCATCATGTTGCCAGAAATATTCACTGTTCCCGAATAGCTTGCAGATGATGTTGATGAATTAGAAATAGTACAAATCAAATCTTTGTTCATTGCGAGAAGTGAACGAATCGATCCAGACTCTCGATCATTTGTTGTCCCAACTGTAGTTGTCGATTCTACGTTTCCACCGACAACCTTGTCGTCATGATGAGTTGGCGCTTTTTTTGCATAGTATGCCCCTCCTCCTGCAAGTGCAATAATTGCAATTACAATAATAATAGCGAGAGGTCCAAATCCTGACTGTTTTGAGTGTAAAATTTTCATAAGTTAAATTACGTTGATAACAATATAAGTATAGACCAATTGACTGAAACACCCAAAATGTTATGGTAGAAGACGAAAGGAACTACCAAATTCAAAGGGTTTTCAGGGTTGCAACGTCTTGCTCCCGCCACACGAATTTGATTAGTACATTGTCATGATTAACCCACTCAGCCTCTTTGTTGTCTTCTGCGTCTTAGCCATTGGTACGATGCTCTTCGGTAAGCTCTTGCTCAAAGTCCAAACTAGTCATTGCGAACTGCCCAGCACGTCACTCTCACTTGCACTTGTCGCGTACGTCCTGATGTTTAGCCAGGTCATTGTAACGACTATGAGGATGGACAATCTTCTCGTTCCATTAAAGAAGGAGTTCGCCACAGTTGCAAGAAGCGAACCCATTTCCGACTTTGGGCTTTGGTTTGGTTCAACCGGCAGCGTCAACTTCAATGACAGAATGTCTGACATCAAGCGGCGAGCAACAGATAATGTCAAGAAGGAACACCTGTTTCCTATAGCACCTTGGTTCGCGCATAAGGGCTATGGATATACGGATGGGATTTATTACAATCGTCCCGTTTTGATGTGGACGTTCATCAGTTGCTGTGTGCTTGTTCTCTACCCCGTTGTGGCCTCGCGCAAGAAGACAAGCCACTAGCCGTCGTCAAAGCGCGGGAACCTCCTCCGGAGGTTCCCGCGCTTTTTCACATATCCTTGACAATCTATATCTCCGTAGCACTATTATATTGGATCCATAACTAATTCAGGATTCCCGACCAGCTCTCAGCTGGTCATCAACGCAGAATTCAACCCAACAGTCCTATGAAAAAACATGTCATCCTAGTGGCTCTTACCGGCCTCTTTCTCATCGGCAGTGCGCATGCAAAAGCCCCCAAAGGCAAAGAAAATACCGATGCCGAAAAAGTGCCCTCGACGGCGACAGAGCCGATGGAAATTCACACCTTCGGCGACATTATCGAAGATGCAAAAATCTTTGACCTTGCAAAAGAAGCTCGGACGTCATTCAATGCCTATGCCATTCAAAACCTCGGCTGGTTTGACGGCGACCTCGCCTTTCGTCTTCAACGTACGAACGTGGGCGAAATGAAGGAGATTGTTGCACTTGCGCCAGCAGGCTCAATGGCGGCAAGTCTGGCGAAACTCTCGCTATACAGCTACTACTCTACTTTGATCAAAAGTCCTATCGTGCTCGAAAAAGATCTCGTCGAGGCCCTTACCGTCTTGAAAAGCTATGACCTTGAGGGCGGAAAGGGCAAGAGCCCGGTTATCGACCTCGGTGAAAAGAAACTTCGCGATCTCAAAGAACCGGCGACTCCTGCACTTCGTCTGGAGCGACGCAGCAGTGACCCCATCAGTTCGGAGATTTGGACTCGTCCCAGCATGGCGACCATCTCGATCTGATGTGGAAGTGCTCCCTAAGAGGTAGTCTCAAAGAAAGCCCCGGCCATCCCAAATGGCCGGGGCTTACTCATCTCAAAAATCTGGATATAAAATTACAGTTTAGAATATAGTAATTTAAATATTCTTTTCTGGAATTCCGCTATCATCTCGTTTTCAATAGTAATCACGGTCTTCGAATTATAATCTATCAATACTATCTTTTTTCCATAGATTAATTGCGTTATATCCAAACCAAATAAATCGAAATGATCAGGCACAAACCTTACTCCCCTCCCCAAACGCTTGGTCGTATTGCTTCGTGATTTTTCATCAGAAATAACAAACCTTTCAAGCAGTTTTCTGTCACGTAACAACCTATAATCTTTTGGCACATATTTTTTACGAGCCAAACTAAGTGACGAGCTATATCTGTAGTAGACATCATTTTTCTTTAGACTATGAACTACATCAGAAAAGGCTTCTTTTATCGCTGAATTTCCTTCTGCAAAAGTAATTAGTGGTTTCTTCTCTTTTACTTCATATATTTCGCTCAATTCATGAATTTCAGAATTGAAATCATCCTCAATGTCTTGCAACAACCTCTCGAGCTTTTGAGGAGGCTCGGCAATATAAATTTTATTTTTTCCCTTTGGTGCAACACTCACTAAATGTTTTTCTATAAGGCCAGGCAACATGCGATACACCGTCGGCCGATGAATGCCTGTTGTCCGCACCAGGTCCGAAATTGAGGATGGCCCAGATCGAAGAAGAGAAAGGTATATTGCATTTTGCTCATATGTAAACCCCAGTTTCTCAAGCAATGATATTGAATACGACTTTTTGTTCATATTTGTAATATATCATTACAAATATATTTAGCAATATATCCTCTCAACTGAAGGTTTTTCGAAATGCCCCCAATTTTATTACACATATCGTAATCTTTACAACATATATTCCTAAAACAAAATATAGTGGAAACAGAAAGAACACTGACAACAACTAATACATCACACACCTATGGACAAATACGTACACACACATGAAATCGGCTTCGCCGTACTCAAGATGGTCAAAAAGGCCATCAAGATAATCCAGCGAGAGAGCGAACACATCATCGTCGAAGCGAAAATTGCTTACGATGGAACCAACACCGACCTTGCAACTAACGGCGATAAAAAAGCGCAGGAAATGTATCTCGAAGAAATCCGCGAACGTTTCCCCACTTACGGTATCATCGCTGAGGAAGCAAATCTCCGAATCCCCTGCACTGACCCTGACCACGATATCTATTTCACCATTGATCCGCTCGACGGCACAAAAGCCTACAAGCGCGGACAATCTTTCGGGGTCGGCACCATGATTGCGATAATCTATGATGATGAAGTAATGGGAGTCATCATCGGCGATGTCAATACAGGGGAAATCTACAGCTACTGCGATATTGATCGGCGTGGCGACGTCAGTAGGACGCGCTTTGGCGGCCAAGTAAGCAAGCTGACTCCGAATATCGCCGAGCCTCTTCGTGCTCAATACGTCGCTATGCGCGAGAGCGAACGGCACCAGCCGAAGATCGTACGAGAGATGATCCAGCACCCGAACACTGGCGGCCTCTTCAAAGACTGCGAAGCCGGCGGAGGAAGCATCGGTCTGCACTTTGCGCGATTATGGAAAGGAGAGATCGGTGCGCTCATCCTGAGCCCAGGCCACACGACACCGTGGGATGACACGCCCTGCCTCGGCATCAATCGACGTCTCGGCTTCAAACATTTCCGGATCGACTACGGTACAGGAAAGGTCGAAGCCTACGAACCGGCTCTGACCAAAGAAGTCGTAGCCCACGATTACGGAGAAATCATCGTCCACGAGGCACATGTCGAGGAGTTGATGGATTGGTTAGCCAGGAAATAGTACACCCGACATGAACAAAAGTCCGCAACTGAAGGTTGCGGACTTTTTCTCTATTTAAATTATTAAACGATTCAACCTACTGCCCCGCAACCATCCGAGTGACGCGAAACGCGTGTCGGAAAGAGTGACCTAACTGACGCCACTCATGTTCTAAAACCAGAAGCTCAGCAGTCAATTGAATTGCCATGCTCAAAAAATTTCCGTTCATATCTTTTTGGAGTTACATCGCCTGTCGTTTGAAACAT
>JAYTSY010000031.1:0-13236 GCA_043745355.1 bacterium | reverse complement strand
CAGTATCAAACATTTTGTAAAAATCTTTTTGGGTTTCTGGAAAATCCATCATTCTAGTTTAACAAATCAGGAAGGGGTGACAAGTGATTAGGCCAGTAGATATATGATAAAACGTAAATCTACTACAGTAATTGGTCAAATTTATGTTTTAAGTACTCGGTAATTCTTTCTCGATCTTCATTTTCCTTATCACCTTTAAAATAGAGCTCGATATACATGAATTCTATTTTGTCTTTATAGTATGAGTAAATCAATCTTATAGTTCTTGATTGCAGTGATTCACAATGAATACGCACTTTAACTATTTTTATCTTTTCTGTTGTTTTAATAATAGTAAAATTCTTACCAATCCCCGTCGGACTAGTCAAGAGAATTGGCTTGAGATCTTCAATATCACTTTCAAGTGTGGGGTACTTTTTTGAAAGCCTTTTGATTTCTTTGTCGAATTCTGGCAGTCGGGAGAAGATTGACATGATTTTCTATTCAACCATTACAGAGGTTTCGTCAGGTCTATAAAAAACATGACGATAATTTAAGACTCCTTTATCTTGAGCTACTTTCCATGGAGTATCAATATGTGATAAATCAGAAAGTTCCTTTGCTGTTTTTGATGCAAGTCTCTCAAGTTCAGTATCTATATGCTTTAATTCTGAAGCGTTCAAAAGAGACACGTCGGAATCAGAGGTGACAAGATATTTTTTTTGATCATAGTTGAAAAATTTACTATTAACTTCAACAAGTTGACCTTTGTTTTGTAGTTCACGGGAGATCTTGGCAAAAGAGATTGGACTTGGACCGTGTGTATTTTTTATATATGTCGCCCCGACTAGATATTGCTGAGTCTTTTCATAGTAATCAAAATCAATAAAATAGAGGAGTTTATACAAAGCCGTCTGACCAATATTTGGACGATTGCCGACCTTGCTCACAACATAGAGTAATACTTGTTTAAATTTATCAATATTTTCTCTTGGAACTTCTTTTATTTTAATTTCTTGAGTAGAAATATGTATCTGATCAGAATTTTTCTCTAATGTTTCTTTAGATATGCCAAAAATACTAGAGAGAAGTGCCTTCTGCTCATCTGTAGGTTTTGATTCCCCTTTCTCAAGCTTGAGGTAGGTAGGGCGAGAAATGCCAAGACTTTGAGCAACTTGGAGTTGAGAAAGTCCCGCCTTTTTGCGGTTGTTTTGAATATAGGTTGACATAGTGACAATATAGCACGGTATCGTATTGCTTACAACTTGACTGTGGATAGTGTAAGAATGTAAAGTTAAGACTGTCCCTATTTCAAAAGCTTTTTAACACTATTATTTGCCAAAAGTACACATCAGGCAGGTGAATTTTTATCCAAGCGTTCTTGGGGCATTCACGATAGAGAATATAATCGGTTTTTGAGATTTATTAACATCCGAAGCTTTTGCATATAGAATTCTAGAACGAGGAACAGGAATGAGAGTGGCATAGAAGCAGCCGTGATCGGTTCTCTTTTTGTATAAACCTGCTGACTCAGTTCCAATAGCATCACCCCATCTAGTCTTTCCAAGGTCATTAAAGTCATTGTAAGCATCATCAAAGTCAAAAATTCCAATGATTTTCTTATCTTCAAATTCTTCAATTTCAACCAGGCTATTTTGTAAATCTGTGTTTTTTCATCCTCTACAAAGACTATAGGTTTTCTTAATTCCAGTATAAGTTGACTTAATTTACCTAAATCAGATTTATTATTCTGTAGCAATTTCTCGAGTTCAACTATTTTTCGAGCCTCGTCGATAATTCCAAGATCATTAAAAACTTTTTGCAAAACAGTATCATCTTTTTCTTTTTCATCACCCTAGAAGGTCTGTTGAATTGATTCAATATCAAATCCGTCGTTATCATTATATAAAGCAATCTGAGAACTATTATCAGATTTTTAATAAACTCGATAAATTGAAATTTTATGTTCTTTCTGTTTAATATCATCTTGTAATGCAAGAAATTCTTTTGCGTGCGTCGTCACAAAGATTTGTTTATCTTTGCAATACTCATTTAAAAACTGATCAGCTAATTGAATTAATCTTTTTGTTTCATATGAATATGTCACGTGCATGGCCGGTATTATAGGTCTCTATTACTTTTTGAATGAATGTTGTGACAGGATTCATATATTTTATTTCTGTTCTTCTTGACCACTTACAAAGTCCTCCCCGATCTTCCACACCCCCCTTTCCAAAAAAGCTTCAATTGTTTGGCGTCCCGCCTTATTTATCAAGTTAGAATGAGATATCTTATTCTTCTTAGCATAATCAACAAGGGTAATAATCTTTTTACCCTCAAGATACGCTAGTCTTTTGTGGTAACTATTGGTAAGCGCCTTAGCAACAATCTCTTCCATGATTGCGGTCGCGCCTTTCTCATCAAACTCCTTAAAAGCATTGTAATATTTCTTTCTATCAATAAATTTGATATTGATAGGGACATATCCTTCTCGTATAAGGAGATAGTTATTGATGACTCGTCCAATACGTCCATTTCCATCCATAAATGGGTGGAGGTACTCGAATGCGAGGTGTAAACGGGCAATGCGTTTTATGATGCTTTCATGAATCGTCGCATTATATTCTGAAAACATTTTCTGTAAACTTTCGTCAATTTCTTGAGCCCTCGGAGCAATGTGACTACTCACACGAACACGCTCATCGCCCATACGGAACCTTCCTGCAATCTCGTCACGAATATTCGACAACAACATTTTATGAAGTGACAAAACAACATCAGGACCGAGTTCTTGTTCTTTAGATCTTTTATCAATATATGTGACAACTCGAGCAAGATTTTTTGCCTCAAATAATTCTCTTTCGGTAATATAGCGATCCAGATCAATCTGAAGAAGGATCTTCTCAGTTTCCTCAAGAGACAAAGTACTGTTTTCAATTGCGTTTGAGTTGTATACCTGATCAGCGATCTCTGCTTCGCCAATAAGCTTAATCAAAGCCTCTTTTCCAATAGATGCTTTGTAGTATCTCTCTCTAAGAGTATTAATCTTACTAAAAACTGTAGATTTTTTTGTCATGATAGATAAGTTTACACTTAAGTATAAGTATTTTCACGACTTTGTCAATCAAAACCGTGAAAATACTGATAAAATGATAATATTTCACGATTAAATGTCCTTTTTTGCTCAGTACAGCATATTTAATGGTCAAAAAAGGAGGAGAGCAAGTAAACATGCTGAACTACTCATATAGACAAAAACAGCCCTTTATGAGGACTGTTTTTGTCTAACCGAATTTTTCCTGTTAATTTTTACTTTCTACAGGTTATACCAACTCTTCTGCCATGCTTTCATTTGAGCAATCTCTTTGTTTTGTGCCGATATGATTCCACTCGCCAAGTCTTTGATCTCCTGATGCTTCGCATTGGCAAGCGCCGATTGTGCCATCTCTACGGCACCTTGGTGATGCATGATCATTTCGGAAAGAAATGCCTGGTCAAACGCATCGCCAGTTTTTCCTCGAAGCTCAGCATTCATGCTTGCCATCATATCTCCCATGCTCATACTTCCCCCATTGCCCATCATCTGACCACCATGCATCATGTGTCCGCTGTTTGATTGCTGCATGGCGACAGGAGTCTTGGTTGCTCCGACTCCGTATCCGATACCGAGACCTAAGACAAGTGTAACTATTGCGAATAAAATTGCTGTATTTTTTTGCATATGTTTTGGATAATTAATTGATAAATAAATATCTACAAATTAAGGTGCTTTGGGATTCAGAATTCCACTTGAAAAAAGTTGCTGGTAAAACGGGACCGATGCATGCTCTTCGGTACACCTCGACAAGAGTCGCCGAACAAAGAAATCGGGAGGGCTGTGATACTTCCAAACAAGTAGGACTATCGCTACAAACTGTAGGTATACAAACAATATAGGAACTATAGCGGTGAAAGTGTTTTGCCACGCGGTGATATGGTCCAAGACGGTCATATTGCAGATCGCCTGCTCTCCTCTCATAAACGGACAGCCCGGCTCGTGGTGATGTCCATCCATTCCTGTCATGGTGAGCACACCAAATCCGCTGAGTGTGACGAATGCGATGAGAATGAATGAGGATGTAGCTGACTTCATATCAATTTTATTACCACCCCTTAATAAATCTCACTTCATCTGACAACAACTTACTTTCTTTAAAATCATCGAGGATTCTTTTTGGAAGCAGGTTTGCATCTTCTGTAACGCTTAACCACCTTACTTCAGCAAGTTCGTGAGCGTGGGTTTTGGCCAATTCTTCAGTATGTACATAATCTTTACCGTTTGTTATTTCAAAAAATAACTCTATAGGTTGTTCAACTTCTCCGTCTTTAAAGGTATTTATATAAAGAAGCCGTCCTATATTTGGTTTTACTCCGAGCTCTTCAAATAGTTCTCTCGAAATACATTCGAGAACATCTTCCTCTAATTCAAGATGCCCGCCGGGCAAAGCAACAATTTGTTGATTGTGGACATGAGAAATCACCAGAAGATTTTCTTCGTGCAAAATAATACCCCGACAACGTATAACAAATTTTTCATGATGTGTCATTTGATGAGTATATCAGTTCGACACTCTTTAATCCTTTACAAACAAAAAGAGCCTGAATTTTAAGGCTCTTTTTAATAAACGTCTTTATTCAGGGGGGGGTGCCGTCGTAGAGGATGTTAGAACTATTTGCAAAGCAAGAATTAATCACCTCGATGAACATTCCTTGTAGGCCACTCATCCAAATCTAAATGCATGCGGCCTGAATGTAAAGCTATATTTATAAAACCCTGGTCGAGTACTTTAAATCCATCCGTGTTTGAAATATATCTTCTCTCAAACTTGATATCACCTGGTACCCAAGCATTTTCAACTTTATCTATACTCAGGTCAACGTTATACCCCATTCCATCCATAGCGTGACTAGGATAAATCTCGTTTTTAAATACTTCTAATCTAAACTCAGAGAAAATATCTGCAATCTCCTCAATATCGACTGGGTCCCATACTCCACCTTCCGCTATCACTTTCTTTTTCTTTTCTAGATATTCTGTTAATTGCTTTATTACCTCTTTAGCATCTCCACCCCTCATATCTATTGTGTTTCCCATTTCATTTTCAAATGGTAGTGCTTTCATCTCTTCGATTAAAAAATTTAGAAAATTAAAGTATACTTCTGAACCTGGTCTTACAATATAATTCTTTCCCCATTCAGGTTTAACACCCTCACTCTTCAAATAGCTTATAGCATCTGCCAAAAAACCCTTCCCTTTTAAAAAGATTTTGCTTGGTATTTTTTCTGATTTTGATTCAGGTGATGACATATGTTAGTTAGAAGTATACCAGAAGGTCACGGCCGATTTCACAGCCTGTATTTAAGAGATTATTGAAAAAATCCAGTTCTATTCTTACTTTGGGTGCCTAGAGAGAATCGGACTCTCGATACGAGTTCCACAAACTCGAGTTTTACCACTAAACTATAGGCACCATGTGTTTATGCCGCCCTGAGACAGCACTGCCGCCTGTTACGAGTAACTTGGCGGCGTCTCGAGTTTACCAGACATATGGTTAGAAAGTCTAGCTAATGCATAGAGGAGCGAGGAGAGCCGATTAAGGTACGCGAGGGTTTCCGCACTGACGATTACCTTCCCCTCCTCGTGAACTTGGACCACACGGCGCTCAGCACGACGCGCCATAGTACGTGCCGTATCAAACAATGCAGCGAGTTCCGTACCACCTGATATGAAAAAGGTCTTGATGGGGGGCATCATTTTCTCTGCAGTATCTATAACAAGCTCTGCACCTTTTATTTTCGACGCTTCGATATGTTTCGGGAATCCTGCAACTTCTGCTTGAATGATAAAAAGTGTTTCTTGCACTCCATGAACAATAGCCTGGAATGAAACTTCTTTTTCTTCGAGCAATATTGTCCTGCCGCTTTCCTCGCTCGCGACTTTGACCAATCCCAAAAAAGAATTGATTTCATCAAGCGCACCGAGCGCTTCCGCTGTTGCAGAACTTTTCGAAATACGCTGATCACAGCCAAATGTTTTTGTAGTACCTCCATCCCCTTTTCTTGTATACAGCATATTACTTTTTGAAACTATTTAAATTGCTGTCGATCCTTCAAAGGCATGCTTATTGATAATATCTCGAATTGCTGGGTATGCGACGATCACCTCTTGGGCACCAGCCGCATAAGGTGCCACTTGGTATTCTTGGAAAATGATTACGATACCCTTATTGCCTACAGTGAAAGCTCTATAGTTTTCAGATTTCGGAGCGGCACCTTCGGTGATAATATCCGTCGATGATTGATCATTGCCCAGTGATTTCTTGAGTGAGGCAATACTATATATAGAAAGCCTATTGAGATAATCAGGCGAAATAAATAAATCAGAAAGGGCATAACGTTGTCCTGTCGAAATGTTGAATACGGCAGTCTCAATCAATTGGCCTGGGTGAGCCGATCCTGATTGAAAACTTGTTTCATTTAATCTGACAGAGAAAATATTTGGAACTGCAGAATTTGGCTCTATTTGGTAGGTAATATCAAAAGTACTTGGGTCCTCCCCTGGTTTAATCTTTGTTTCGTCAGTTGATCGTTTGAAATCCTCAATTGCCTTCGTTACAATATCTGCTGTCGCATGATTTATTTTTATGTCTACATCAGCACTTCCCGCACCTGAGATGACAGGATATGTTGCAGTGATTGAATAACCCGCTTTTTTATTTTCATCTTTTATTTTTTTGTCGATGATGGTGAAAGGAGTAGCCGTCACAGCAGTTGTGGTCGCGGAAAGCTCTACAGTCTGTGCCGGCTTATTCGTGTATTTCGAAAAAACTGCGGTGACGATAACGATTGCGAGGATGATAAATAATGTGGTGTACCAAGTGCGAGAGCGATGGGTCATGAGGTAAGTATAGCAAAAGCCACAGTATTGGCACGGGGACTTCATGAATTTTTTTGTGCGCGAGAGAGGACTCGAACCTCCACACCCTTACGGGCACAACCACCTCAAGGTTGCGTGTCTACCGTTTCACCACCCGCGCATGTGGAGACACTATACTCGACTTCCCTCGTTTTTTCAACTAAAAAAGCCCCTTGCGGGGCTTTTTGTTATGCTGTCGCTTCTGCTTTTGTTTCTACCGCGATCGCCTCTTCTGCTTCTGGCGCTGAGGTGTCGGTACTGTTTCCGCTCATCATTTCCATCCTCATTCGTTTACTGATTTCCTTTGCCGCCTTCTTTCGAATATAATAAAGTTTTGCTCGTCTAACCTGTGCTCGTTTTGTAACTTCAATCTTGTCGATTGATGGAGAATAAAGTGGGAAGATTCGCTCAACACCATATCCACCAGATACCTTTCGAACAGTGAATGTTCCACCTGCTTCTTTGCCGTGCTTTCTTGCAAGAACAAGTCCTTCGAAGATCTGAATTCGAGTCTTGCCTTTTTCCTGAATCTTGAGATGCACCTTTACGGTATCTCCAGCGTGCATATCAAGAGCACTTCGAGATTCTCGGTTGATTTTTGCCATCACTGGCACTTTCTTTTCAGTTGTTTTAGCTACTGTCATAAGTTTCAACAATATAGCAGAAGGTCGCGTTTTAAGCAAACAACTTCAATGCAGATTCAAAATCTGGCGGAAGGGGGGCCTCGAAGTGATGTTTTACCCCTCCAACATCCTCAATATCTATAGTCCGAGCATGTAGAGCCAGTCGCTCAAATCCGAGAGCTTTGGGATGGTTTGGGGCATAGAGGGAGTCAGCCACAACTGGGTGATTTATTGCCTTGAGATGGACTCGAATTTGATGAGTGCGTCCAGTTCGAGGATAAGCTTCAATGTATGTAAAATTCATAGGTATTTCATTTGAAATTTGCTTGCCGGCGTCTATTCGGGAAATGACTTTGTAATCGGTGACAGCAGGACGGAGCTCACCTCGTGACCATCGCTCCGCTGACCATTTGCGGAAGTCACTACGACTACGCCCGATCGGTCTATCAATCGTAGCCTTATCTTCTTTGACCAACCCCCATACAAACGCGTTGTAGGTCTTTTGCACTTCGCGATCCTGAAATTGTGATTTGAGGAAAAGAAATGATTCTTGGGTCTTGGCAACAATCATCACTCCTGACGTTTCGCGATCAAGTCTGTGCACAATTCCCGGACGATAAATAATTGTGCCGTTAGCAAGTGTTGTCGGCTCCCCCACTTCTTTGATTTCAGGATATTTTTCCATAAGCCAATCACAAAGTGAGGGCTCAATGGTCTTGCCATCTCCATGCACAACAAGCCCCGCTGGCTTGTTGACAGCGAGGAGGTGGGAGTTTTCGAAAATAATGTGAGGTGACAATTTCATAATATTAAATTTCTAAAAAAGCTACTCGCGCCGCACACGAGGTACGACGCGAGTTATAAAAGGAGGATAGCTCGCGCCTCCTCCAGTGCAGCTTCTAAGGTCAAACCGAGTGACGCAAGCGCCATTTGAAGTTCTTTTTCCTCGAGAGGAGGAAGCTTCTTTTGAGAGCTTTTTGCAGCCAATTCAACCACTTTTAGAAGAAGTTGCTTGTAGTCCGACGAATTTTTTTTCATTTCCTGCATATCTTATAACATATTACTGACTATTTAGCAAGCTTTGCTTTGGCTTTGCTTCGGCGGTTAGGTTATTTAAAATAAGAGTAAGAGCAAATCGACCATAACGGGTTCTTTCTCCGACGACCTCACCCATCCAAGAGTTATCCTTGCCGTTTCGTGCCAAAGCCCTAGAAAATACATTAATGGCATCAATTGTCGCGTCGTGAGTAGTTTTTCTGACCGCGTCAATTTCAACTAAAGCTTCACTTATATTATATTTACTATCCAAAGCAATTTGTTTAAATTTTGCAACAGAAATTACATACTCAACACACTGAGAGAGCATATTGGTGAGTATTTCCTCAAGTTCCTCATTTCCCTCGCATAAATCTTCAAGGTCTGAAACACTGATGGGTGACTTTTTGACCTCGCTCGTCGAGAGTGATTCCACTTTGTTTGTTTGCTCCCTTGATAGTTCGAAATGCATATGTCATATGTTACCAGCAAATCAATAAATTGAACAAATTATAATTTTCATGTATGCTGGCCAATACGGGAGATTAGCTCAGTTGGTAGAGCAACTCGTTTACACCGAGAAGGTCACAGGTTCGAGTCCTGTATCTCCCACCATAAATGTTTAAAAAACAAAAGCCCGACTCGCCCGTTTCTTTAGCAAAAGAAACATGGCTCCGTCTAGCACAACATAACAAAAGACCGGACTGCTCCGGTCTTTTGTTATGTTGTGCTCCCGGTTGGAATCGAACCAACAATAGCGGCTTAGAAGTCCGCAGTTATATCCATTTAACTACGGGAGCATGTACCGAATCTCGACTCCCCGACTATAGCAACGAGGTAGCGATGGGTCAACGAGTAGTTGACGACGTAGACGTGCCCCTGGCGGTTGAGGATGTTGCGACTGCGTCGGATGAAGTGGCCGAAGATGTAGCAACAACAACTGGCGGCGGCACGTAGTTAGCCGCCGCGCTTCCAGTTAGGTTAGAAAAGGCATCCTTTTTGCTTTGATAAAAATTGATCGTATCTTGAATCTCCTTTGCTTTATTTTGAGTTAACAATGTGGTGTTACTGAGAAGTCCACTCTCAACAGGTACTTCAGATTTGATTGCAAAATAAATATATCCACTCCAACACACGACTAATGCAAGTAATATCACAAAACAACCGAATAAACGTTGCCAGTCACGTTCCGGGTAACGCCCGAGAATATATGTTTTCTTGAATTTTTGTTTTAGTTTTTCTAGCATAGTATTATTGTGAGGCTTTTTTCTTTACAAGAGAAATATCATACCTTCCACGCCAGACAGACACACTACTTGACGCGTTGGCGCTGGAAACAAAATATAAATCAACCTTATTAAGACGCACATTATATGGTAATGATTCAATAGTACTTTGGAATTTGCGCACTGAGCTCAATCTACCAGTCACATTCATCGTCAAATGAAGTAAATCTTTATTTTGTGTCTGTAGTATTGCTAAATCTTGCGACTCAATTACTTCGGTAGTCGAATTAAGGGACAAATTTACCGCCAATTGTTCGAGTGATTTGACGATATCGATTTCTTTGTTAGGTTGGACAAAATACTGATCAAGTTGTTGGCCCTCATTGGTGCCGGACTCGGCAATTGCATGAAGTGCCTCTGCGCGTTGATATTTGACCTGAGTATTTTGCAATTTTTCATTGAGATCTGCAGTTTGTTGGCTCAATCCGCCGATGTAAGCATAGAGAAAATAGTAGCCGGCAATTGCAATGAGCGTGATTAGTGCAACTATAGAGAGAACAAAGGTGGTGCGTGTTTTCATATTATTTGGCAGTAGTTGATGTTGCGACAGTATTTGTGGTGGGTGCTTTCCGACTATCCCCGACCACTCCCATTTTGAAGGTGAACGCAACACTGTGTTGATCACGCAAACTTGAGAGTGGTACGTTTGCACCCGTAAAGACGTTTGACTTATTAAGTGCATCAGAAAAAGCGAGGAGTACATCTCGCGTCGAAGCTATGCCACTGATATCAAAAGTCAGAGTCTTGTCTGCATTTAATGTGTATCCATAATGATCAATAAGAATGCCAGGGATCGTGACTTTATTGAGGGCATCAATCAAGATCGAGGTATTACTTTTTGCCCCGAGCGGTGCAAGTGCAATACTTTTTTCAGTCATGTCTTTAACAATGTCCCCTGTCGTACCGGCATTTAGAACAGCGAGCTTCTGTTCAATATCTTTTTGTTTTTGTTCTACCTCTGAGAGTCGCCCATGACCTATGAGATATGATGGCAACAAAAGAACTGAGCCGATCACAACAGTCGTCAGCACAAATAGACAGCCGAGAAGCGCTAGTCGCTTTTGATATTCGACAAGGACCATATGTTTTTGTTGTTGAGGAAGAAGGTGCAGCATATACTAATTTGGTTGCTTAGGGAGGGCCAATCCGATAGCGGTACCGTAGTTGAGCGACTCATTGTACTCAATAGGCGGAATGGCATCTTCGAATGAAAAAATATTTGCCCACACATTTGCAAGCTCGACATCTGCCTTCATCGAGATTGCAACGTACTCGCGGAAACCGACGAGGGACGCATCACGACCAGCAAGAACAATTCGACCAATTGGTTGGATAGCAGAACCAGTTTTATTCTTATCTCGATATGAATCCCAATAAGTATAAATACGTGTGATTTCGTCCTTGAGTGATGAGACCGTGTTCATGAGCGACAAGAACAAGGATTCATTTTCCTTACTACGGGTGAATCCTTTCTCAATCTTTATATTCTCTGCTTCATCCGCAGTTACGTTGAACTCTTTCATAATCGCCGCGGTGAAATCATCACTGCCAATGGGTACCGTTGAAGTAAATTGCACTGCTTCTTGACTGACAACCGACAAAACCGTTTTGCGTTGTCCCACATTGACGACAAGGGTTGTGCCTTTGTCATTTTTCTTGATGAGAGCACGAGTAAGAGCTTGATTTTCGATAAGAAATGAAACTACTGTCATACCGCAACGTAAAAAAAGATCGATATATTCATTAGTGACGTCGAGAGGTACCACAGAGACGGACGCAAAAAATGTATTCGCTTTTTCGTTACGACTAATAACGAAATAGTCATACACCGCATCAGAGAGACTGATCGGTACGTTCTCCTCGAGATGGAATTCAATGTGATTACGAATACTTTCCTCGTCGCCCTGTGGTATTTCCGTAGTAAATACATATGCCTTTTCCTCTGGGATAGATACCTCAACAAACTGAAGCTTCTTAGACCGTTGTATCTTCTTGAGAGCAGCAACCAATTCAACATTCAAGCGAAGTGGCTCGCCTGCAACAAGAGAAGTAATGAGAGTTTCTGTGCCGTATTCACCGAGGGACAATCCTGTCGGCTCATTTATTAATTCAACGAAATGAACTGCTCGCGAAGAAATATCAACACCTGCGTGTGGCATTTCCAAAAAGCGAGGTGGTGGAAAGTACTTAAAAAGTGTTTGAGAAAAACTCATGTGAGGCACATATGAAGAACGCTGTTCTTGCGTCTTTATTTTATCACACCCTGCGGAGTTTAAAATGGGTACTTGCCCAATTATGAGAGTGTTGTTCCAGCTGGTACATCTATTGTTGGGGTCATGAGTGCAATTTTGCCCTCGCAAACCGCCGCAAAGATCATCGCCTGACTTTCAAGTCCACGTATTGTTCGATATGCGAGATTGGTGACAAAAGGGTGTGATGCGCCAACAAGAACAGAAGGATCTGTATATTGTAATGCTATGCCCGAGATTACCTGACGAGGAATCTCTTCACCGAAGTCAACGCTGAGTTTCAATAATTTGTCAGAGCCTTCGACTTTTTCAGCAGATAAAATCTTCCCCATTTTTATTTCGACTTTGTGTACGTCGTCTATAGTTATTTTATTATCTGGCGTTATTTCATTCATGTTTTTATGTTTACTATGTAAATTAATTGTCATCATCCATTTCAACCCCCTGCCCCATCATATGACGATCGAGGAAACTTTGCAGAATAACAGCGGCGGCACTCGCATCTATTGTCTTTTTCTGTAGGTCGGCGCGACCCTGCAGTCGCTGTGCCTGAATACTACTCATCATCTCAGGCTCGAATGCGACTGGTAATCCAGTTTCACTTTTTATCAATTCCGCAAACAGCCGTGCTGCCTTCATTATGATATTATCTTTATTTTTAAAATCCTTTGAATCTCCAATCACAACACCATCAACCGCATAATCTTTGCAAACCTTTGCGACATGAGCGACAGCCTTCTTGTTCGCAGGGATGACTTCAAACGGAAATGCCAAAGCAGCAGCTGGATCAGATAGAGCTAATCCGATACGTTTACTTCCGTAATCAATTCCCAAAAACTTCATGAGCGCATTGTAGCATGAGTCTCGGCGACCCCCCCCATGCGTGACACTAGAGCCGTTTTTTGCTAGGATAGCCGACGGAGAGGTGGCAGAGTGGTCGATCGCAACAGTCTTGAAAACTGTAGTCCTCGAAAGGGGACCGAGGGTTCGAATCCCTCCCTCTCCGCACGTGATCTGTACCCCATAAAGTGGACACGGGGTACAGAAATCCATGTTTTCTTTTGTTAGAATTACCACACTAACTAAAGAACATGAGAACAATATTTTCA
>JAYTSY010000030.1:0-14342 GCA_043745355.1 bacterium | reverse complement strand
TTTCCATACACTGGGGGGAACTTTGGGATTTTGTCGCTTCCGTGCAGGGCGGAAGCGGGCTACTTTGCGCGGATTTTGCTTCACAAAATCCGCTCCTTATTTCTAATTTCGCGAATGTCTCTCTTGGTGACCCTACAGAGAATCGAACTCTGATTCCAGCCTTGAAAAGGCCGTGTCCTAACCGTTAGACGATAGGGCCGTATGCGTTAAAACGCCCTGAAAATATAACATTTTTTGAAAAAAAAGCAAAAAATGGTACTATTCGTGAACTCCGGAAGAGTGGCAGAGTGGTTGAATGTACCAGTTTCGAAAACTGGCATGGGGGAGACCTCATCGAGGGTTCGAATCCCTCCTCTTCCGCCGATAAATTTTATCGAGCTTAATCCTTCCAATTCCACCACTTCAGTTTCTCCGGATCGTGTTTCTTGACTCCGGCAAAATATACTGCACATCGAAACGTATATAGCATGCATCTATCAACGCGGTGACCGAGCTGTTTCTCATGGTCTCTATACAATTTTTCAGGATCTTTGCCTTTGAGATCAGAAACTCTTCGTATGCCGAGATCATAGAGATCAATAGCGATCTGCTTGCCGACACCTGGAATAGTTTTGAGTTCTTTTATTTGTTCATCCATGTCATGGATATTTGAAGTGTTGTTGCTGTAGTAACCCATATGAGATAAGGGAGCTGTAATACAACCACAAAGATTGATATGGGAAACATCAGCGTAATACTCGCGATAATTGTTCCTAACACAATGAGAATGTCGAGGCTTGAAAGATAGAGATTTTTGAGGCCAAAGAATAGGGGAGTGAAAGAAAGATTAGCAATAATATTTACAATAAATATGCTGAGTACGAGCCCATTTATTTTTTCAATACTATATAGATAGCACACATATATAAATGAAATAATGATGAGTGGGTAGAGGATACTCCATATTGTGCCGATAGTCCGTCCCGAAGGGGTCCAGGAAGGCTTTTTCAGATTGTAGTACCATGCGTCAGGGGTGAAGAGGCTCATGTGTATCATGATATGATGAACTAGAAAAAAAGTCGACAATCTGGTACATTATCGAGGCGGTTGAAGTCGGGCGATTAGCTCAGTTGGTAGAGCGCAACATTGACGT
This sequence comes from bacterium, assembly GCA_043745355.1. Lineage (GTDB taxonomy): Bacteria > Patescibacteriota > Minisyncoccia > Phycocordibacterales > CAIZLB01 > JBDKLC01. The sequence goes on along the minus strand of JAYTSY010000030.1, from coordinate 13,210 downwards.
TGTTGATGCCACAGGTTCGAGTCCTGTATCGCCCACAATTTGCTATAATTGAAGACCAGAAAGGAGGGTTCAATATGTACCCGCAAGAAAACTGCATTCGTCACTGGGCTACGCAATTGGGAGAGACTTTGTTTGCAACATCAGCTGAGATCGCCACATGGGATCTTGAGGCGTCACCGCCCCGAGTGTCTGGCACGATGAAAGGGAGAGATTTTGAAGGGAAGCCTTTTATTATCTACTTCCGAGAATTGGAAGACAAAAGCATTTACCCACTTACGGCAATCGTTGATAAAGACGCAAATACCCGGAGGTTTTTTCTCAAAGGCGACGTCTGGACAAAGACTTAACAACCCCGCGGCAACAGTATTAAACTGTGTCGCGGGGTTTGTCTTACTTCACGTGAAGTGCAGTATAAATATCTTCGAGTGCTTTGACTGCGTCGCCGGCGGCAATATTGTTTTGATGATAAATACCGTCAGTGCAATCGCCGGCGGCCCAGATCATGGGAGTTTTGGTCATTTGAGTGCGTGGGTCGACAATTATTTTGCCGAATTTGTCGAGCTCAACGATGTCTTTAACAAAATCGGTATTTGGAAGAAGGCCGATCTCAACAAAGATGCCTTCGACGGCGAGGTCTACGACCTCGCCTGTATCAACTTTTTTGTATGAAATACCATTTACGAATTGTGCACCTTTGACCTCTGTAGTTTCAGCATTTAGCACCATAGAAACATTTGGCTTAGCCAACACTTTTTCGGTAGTAACAGGATCTGCTCGCAATATCTCGCTGCGATTGAGGATAGTGACTGATTTACAATATGCAGAGAGCTGGGCAGCTGTTTCAAACGCAGCATTTCCACCCCCAATAACCACTACGTCCTTGCCATCAAAAAGGGGCCCATCGCACGTTGCACAATAGGTGAGGCCTTTGTTGTCGAACTCCTCTGCGCCTTTGCATACGAGTTTTCGTCGTTTACTGCCTGTTGAAACAAGAACGGTTTTTGAAAAATATGATACTTCTTTTGACCCCTCTAGGACGACGATTTTAAATACTTCAGACTTTGTATCCTCGTCGACAATCTTTGAGACTTCTTTGACCCATCCACCGAGTTTTATATCAACCATGTCCGCAGCGTAAGCACGTAGGTGAGCCTCGAGGTTTTTAACGAGATCAGCGCCGCTAATTTTGATTGTTCCAATCCAGTTTTCAATACCTTCTGAGACGACACTTTGTCCGTTAAATGATTCTGTCAAAAATAATGTTTTTAATCTCTTTCGTGCTGCATAAACTCCGGCTGAAACTCCGGCGGGCCCGCCGCCGATAATGGTTAAATCGTAAATCATAGTTGTGAAAGTATAACACAAGGCAAGTACATCTTAAAAAGACCGGAATATTTTTCTGCTGAAAAATTTCCTCTTGCTCGGAGCCTAGCTCCTGCGCAAAGCCTTTTTTAAGATGTACTTGCCTTGTGTTAAGACCCTTGACTATTGACATTTTAAGACTACTATACACGTCAGTTACTGTCGGGTAACTAGGAACGTCTAGTTGTCCGGCAGCCAGAAGTTGTCGGATACGAGGCCAGAAGCCTCCGTTAAACCTCTAAAATAAAATAGAAAGGGGAGACCGACATCTTCCATTTGTCCTATGAAAACTGAAACAGTTGAAGTTAAAACTCGTGCGGATAAGGCGCTGACGGATTTGATCGCGAGTTGCTATGCAGGCACCGCCGAGCATCCAGACGCCATTCAGAAAAAAGCCGAGCGTTACTACAATGCTCCGCTTGCGCCGATTTATATCGGTTTCGCACTTGCAATGCTAGGCCTTATTTTTGCAGGTGTCCTCTTCGTACTCAGAATGACCATGAACAACCCGGAGACTTTTAACTACAGGAATTGGGAAATATCTTTGTGGGCTTCGCTTGTGGCTACGGGTGTTGGCGGCATCATCTACTACTCCTCCACACGACGCGATCGTTCCCTTCGGGAGGAGGTGGACTACGACCATCTCCGTCTTTTTAGGGAAATCGAACAGTTATTCAAGCAGGCTTGTGAGGTTCACGGAGATCACCTGGAGTTCTATTCAGTAGTGCAGCTAGCGGCAGCCTTAGAGGTGGAGGCGCTCCGCACTGCTCGCATTATTGCGCAGTCTGACTTCAAAGGGGTAGGTCAACTAATCGAAGATATTCAGCAGCCAAACAGGGATTATCTGAAACTGATTGTCGGCATTATCATTCGGTTAGGTTTGATGGGTACTTGCAGAATTCCTGTCGGTAAGGGGAGTAAGCCTTTCCAGGATCGGGCTAATTGGTTGTATCACGTGTTATATAACCAGATGGTGAAGGTGAGTTGAGTCAAATGTCGAAGCCCGATGTGTTCTTGGTTAACTCCAAGGCATGTCGGGCTTTTTTGTTAACAAAAAATACTCCGCTAACCGGAGTATTTTTAATTTTCGAAACCGGTGCCTGACCCCAATTACTTCAACTTCGAACGTCGGAGAAACGCTGGCACTGCCCAGTCGTCATCCTCTGCAGTTACTTGAGAGTTTGGCGTTGCAGTGATTTCAGGTTTCTTTTCTTCAGCACGAGGAGCAGTGGTGTTGAAAATCTTATTTTTTGGTTCTGTAACTTGCTCACCTCCGTTCGCGGGCTGCTGAGTTGGAATTCGATTTGAATCAAAGAGTGATCGTCTCACACTGTTTGAATCGGGGAAGTTGGCTGCAATAACAGTAATACGGATTTCATTCTTTTTAAGTTTTTCGTCTTTGATCGTACCGAAGATGATCTTGGCATTCGGATCAACAGAGTCTGTAATGACCTTTGCTGCCTCTTGGATTTCAAACATAGTGAGATCGTCACCGCCTGCGATTGAGAAGAGTACACCCTTGGCACCATGAATAGAAACATCGAGAAGCGGGGAACTGATAGCTGACTTTGCAGCTTCTTCAGCGCGCTTTTCACCGCTTGCAATACCAATGCCCATGAGAGCCGATCCAGAGTTGTCGAGTACTGCTCGAATGTCAGCAAAGTCGATATTTCCCACAGTTCCAGGAGTGGTGATAAGTTCTGAGATACCCTCAACAGCTTGTTTGAGTACTTCGTCAGACATCGCAAATGCTGCCTTTGCAGTAGTTTCTTTTGTGATTGCTGACATGAGCTTGTCGTTTGGAATGACAACGAGTGCGTCTACACACTGACTGAGCTCGTCCAGTCCTTGCTCAGCAAGTCGCATACGCTGTTGGCCTTCGAACCCGAATGGCTTTGTGACGACGCCTATGGTGAGTGCGCCCATCTCTTTTGCGATTTTAGCAACGACAGGTCCCGCACCTGTGCATGTGCCTCCGCCAAGTCCTCCTGCAACAAATACCATGTCAGAATTTTTAAGAGCCTCCTGAATTTCTTCACGAGTTTCTTCGGCTGCGCGCTTTCCAACTTCTGGATTCATACCTGCACCGAGTCCTTTTGTGAGATTCTTTCCAATATGGATTTTCTTTTTTGTGAGGGAGTGATGGAGATCCTGCGCGTCTGTATTGATAGCAAGAAAATCAACACCTTTGACCTTTGAGTTGATCATATGATTGATGGCGTTCTTTCCAGAACCGCCGACACCAACAACCTTGATTCGTGCAAATGTTTCTACTTCTGGTTTTACTTGGGGCATAGTAGTACTTTCAAGTTATAAGTATGAGTGCATCATATCACTATTAATAGAATTGCAATAGGCGACAGATTGAGGGTTATATTGCGTAAAAAGCCTTATTTATAGGGCTCCGACAGCATACTAGGGCAAAAACTTCTTCAACCACTTGAGGATGCTATCAAGCGTAGCTCCTATACCACCATCTCTTCGCGTGTTGCTCATAGGTCCAGGAGTATTATCATCACCATATGTGCTTCCAACCACGGTCAGCCCGTATGCTACAGCCCATTCATAATCACTGGTGATTCCTTTAACATTTCCTTCAAATCGGAGGCGCGATTGTTTTGAGGGAAGTTTGAGTGCGGCCTTAGCGAGCTCCTCGATATTTTCAATACCTGATCCACCGCCCGTGAGGACGATACCTGCAGGCAACAATCCGTTGCGATCTATTTTTGTAAGGTGGTCTTCAATGAGATCAAAAATATCTGAAAGACGCGCAATGACGATCTCATCGAATTTCTTTTTTGAATAATTGGTTGCTTTTGAATTGCCAGTTTTTATTTGCTCTGCTTCTTCGATAGATACTTTGAGACCGAGTGCGATATCGTTTGTCACATCATTTGAGCCAAAAGGGAATACCTCCATGGATACGGGGATATTGTCTTCGAATACGATAATGGATGTTGTCTCGGAGCCGATATTTGCAAGTACGCATCCTGCGATTTTCTGAGTTTTTGAGAGACATACGAGCCCTGCAGCCATCGGTGCCGCCATAACATCGTCTACTTCTATGTTGGCTTCTTCGAGTACAAGAAGGAGATCGTTGAGGTGATGGGAAAGACAGGTGATATAGAGAACGCGTGCGTCAAGCTTGATACCTTTCATTCCTTGAGGGCGACCGAGCACTTTCTTGCCATCAATACGATACCCGAGTGGAACAATATGAATTATTTTTCGATTTAATATAAAACCTCCAGGGAGTTCTTTTTCACTTTCTTCGCAGGCGCGCTTGACGTCGAGGTCTGTGATTTCTGTGTCTGCCTTTGTGGTGATGATACTGCCTGTTGAGATGATTGCAGAGACGCCAATGCCGCCAATAGAAACATACGCGCGGCGGATCTTTGTTCCAGAATTTTTCTCAGCCTGCGCGACCGCCGCGCGAATACTTTTTGAAACCTCAGCGAGGTTGGTGACATATCCATGTCGAAGGCCTTTTGACTCAGCATAGCCAGCGCCAACAATGCGAGGTAGTCCCGCAGGGCGCCCCGCCTCTCGTTCAACCTGGTCGGCAACAATGACCTTGACAGAGCTTGTGCCAATATCGATGCCGACGGTAGTTGATCGTCCGAGTGCCATAGGTATGTGAGTAAAAGTTAAATTTTAAATAAATTTCGAACACGCGCTTCTTCGCTCTCCATTCTACTACCATGTTGCATTCCTTTCAAATGAAATAAACCGTGGATAAATATAAAATTAAGATAATTTGAAAATGAACGATCAAATTCTCGTGATTTGCTTTTTGCCTTTTCAGGATTAATGAAGATTTCTCCATTTTTTTTATCGAGTGGAAAGCTTAAAATATCAGTTGCATAATCCTTGCCGCGGTGTTCGCGATTGAGACGCCGTCCTCGTGTTTTACCAATAAAGACTAAACTGAGGTCATAATCTTTGCCAAGCACCTTGTCTTTCATTTTGCGAAAAAGCACACCATCAATACGTGGTGTGCTTTTCAGAGTTGAGGAGATGGATAGTGTTTCCTCTCGCATCTTTATATTATTTTCGTCGGCCTCGTGTGAGGGGTGCGAGCTTTCCAAGTTTTGACAACACCTCACGCTTTGCTGCATTCTCGAGTTTTTCGAGAGTAGCCATCTTGTTTTTGTAATAAGACAAAACTCGCTGATTGTATCGGAGTCCTCGAACTCGGTTCAAAACACCAGATTCCTGGGTTCGTTTTGTGAATCGTCGAAGGACCGATGAGGCGCTTTCGTTTGGATTTCGCTCTACTGCTACGTTTTTCATGTCCCGATACTCTAACATATGCCTCGTTTGTGGGCAAGCGATTGGGGTCAGGCACCGGTTCGTACGAACCGGTGCCTGACCCCAAATTGTCTTTAATCCTTATATATATGTATAATCCCATCAGTTACCGTCATCCTTAAATTAAAATTAATACCCGATCTGGAGTGCCATTGCTCCCAGACGGTGGAGCGGTTGTACATTGATCACGAGTGATTAGAAACACTCACCACAAAGATGAAGAATGTCTCATCCATAGTCAAAACGAGGTTGCTAACCCCTGAAGTGGTCGCCAGGATCATTTCAGTCATGCGGCCTGCCATAACGGGCCAGTTGGATTATTTCGGCAGGGGAGCGGTCCATGTCGTCGTTCTCGACCCAGTTCGGGATGGGGAAATCCTCTTCGACGGGATCGTCGCCGGCAAGAAGAGCCCACGGTACAAGAAAAACGCCATGGCGAAAGCAAAAATGGCGCTCCGCACCGGTGAAGACGGTAACGACGTTATTTATGCCGCTCCGCACCTCATGCAGGAGGGCGACATCGTCTTTGCCGGCGGCGTCAACGAGGACGGTCTCATTGTCGCTGCAAGTGGAGCACAACCGTATGTCGATCACGCGATCGCAAGTCAGATTGCTTTCGCCCTCATTGCTTATTGCGCTCACCAAGTGGCTTCCGCGCAGGCCGATGCTTTGAAACCTGGAGGAGCGCTCTTTTTGTCCACACCACCTCCTCGGCATCATCGCCGACATCAAAGCCAGTAAGCTTCGAACGCTTCGTTAGAATTTCAAACCCCATCCCGCCAAGTGCTGGATGGGGTTTTTAATACTTGCCTAATCCGAAATATTTTTGAGTAAACTTATCGAACCGCTCAATAAACTTTTTAGATTCTGCATAAAAGTCTGAAAGAGTATTAATCACAATTTGTATTGTAGCATTAAGTCAAAATATAAATAAAAATGCGGACCCCGCCAACGACTCTGATTTTTCCAATCGAGAGTTGAGATGTTGTGGGGTCCGCTGGTATTGACGCAATGTTGTGCTGCCTTCCGCTAGCATCTTCTCGGGAAACTAGCTACCCGTCATAGCCTTGGTGGGCATTTACCCCGCCAACTAGCTGATAGGCCGCGAAGCCACTCAAGAGGGAACATGGCTGTGTAGTTGACCAGCCGCAGTATCCTCGGAATGGTCTGAACTTTCCTTCACGTGTTACCGGCACTGGCCGAAGCCAGGGCAGCGAGGCGTCATCCAATTAAAATAGTACACGATCATGTCAACTTCTTCAAATATTCAATCAACTCCGCAATGGGTACAGTCTCCTGCGAATGATTGTTCGTGTGTCTCACAGTCACACTGTTTTCGATTGCCTCTTTCTGGCCAACCATCAATATATATGGAACATTCAATTTTTCAGCGGCTGCGAGCTGGCTGGTAATACGATCGCGAGAGAGAGATTGCACCACAGGGATTTTTGCTTGGCGAAGCATTTCTATGATGGTGAGGCTTTTCAGTTTTGCATCGAAGCCGAGCTGAATAAAGTAAAAGCGCGCCACGTTATCTTTTTTCTTGCCCGATGTTTTTAATTTGGCGGCATGATCGACGAGGAGCGCTGCGCCGATTGCAGGCACTTCTTTTTTCCCCCAGGCTTTACGGGAGACGGTATTATATCGTTCGCCGAGTGCGAGCACTTGTCGCTTGCCTTTTTTCGGAGTTCCTGAAATACGGAAAATGATACCACTACAATAATTGCGACTGCCGACGAGTCCGTGGTTGATAGTGTAGGGAAGTGATGACGATTCAAGGTATTCGAGCACTTCTCGGAAATGGACGCGTGATGGTTCAGTCAAATAACTCATTGCCTTTGGTGCTTCGGGTTGGAGGAGTTGGCATTCCTCGTGTTCACAACTCAACAATTCAAAAGGATTTTTCTTGAAGATAACTTTGCATGCCGCGGGTAATGTGTGTAAATGTTTTTTATAGTAAGCAGTAAATTCACGGCCAAAACGAGCAAGTGAATCCTTGTCACCAATAGAATTAATTTCGATATCGAGTTCAAGATCAGGATAGTGCTCCTTGATGATTACAAATGCAGTTTCAATAATGATTGCGTCCGCAATGCTTTTTGGATTACCAATAATATCAAGGTTGAAAAGATGCTCATGGGCCCCCTTCCGAATATGTGGATTACCTGCGAGTGGTCCACTGTAGGAAATCATCGGAGGTTGTGCGAGATCTGACATCTTTTTGTCGAGATACATGCGCATGATAGCGATTTTCTCTTCAAGGAAACCTTCATAAGATAGTGTGTCGCTCTTTTCAGCTTCACGACCCTTGTTTTCTTTGAATGCCCGCGCCTTGGTGATGTCTTGCTTTTCCACAGAAAGATTTTCGAATGGAAGAAAGCCGTAGTGTCCCGCAGTCGCTTGTGCTAACTGATGATGGCCGTAGATGGCTTTTGATTTCTCATTGTCGGCGTGTTTTGTCATGCGAGTATATTCAAATTAAAGCCAGGGTCTGATAATTATTGTGTCTCGTGTCCGGGCGACACTCCTATCTCCCCGAATGGATACAAGCGGAGCACTGCTCGTCCTGTAATTGCCTTACGCTTGAGCGGTCCCCAAATGCGTGAGTCGGAGCTCACTGCGCGATTGTCGCCCATGACGAAATATTCGTCGGAAGCGAGAGTGACATTGGCCTGCCGATTACTCGGAAATTTGATGTATGACTCATTGAGCGCGAACCCGTCCGGATGTTCTTTGTTTTTGATAATAACTGAACTGCCATCCACGATAATAGTTTCTCCAGGAAGTCCGATGATTCTTTTTATAAAATGATTTGATTGCTGACCTTCGAGTGGGGGACGCAAAACAATGACATCTCCTCGCCGTGGATCAGAGAGCCGGTAGCTGAGTTCATCAACAATAAGATAATCACCAGTTTCGAAAGTAGGTTCCATTGAACTACCGTAGACAAGAAATGGTCCGAAAACAAAGAGTCTAAGCGCAAGGAGGATAACAATAACTATCGCAGAAAATTGCCAAAAATCACTTTTTTCTCGTGGTTTCTGCACTTCAGGAACGTCATTCATGCGAGCATCATAACACAGTCGGGGTCAGGCACCAAAATTCATGTTTAATTGAGCGTTTCTTGGCTTAAATTTAACCTCTAAATTGATAGAATGGACTCATGACAATCATTTGGTATGATGAGCTTATGAAAAAAGGAGCTAAGAAAACTTATAATCTTCCTGTATTAATCGAGAAAGACTTGAGCGGATTTTATGTAGCAACCGTGCCCACTGTAAAGGGTTGTCATACACAGGCAAAAACGCTTCCAGAATTATATAAACGATTAGAGGAAGTTGTAAAACTTTGCGTTGATGTTCACAAAAAGGACTTTAAGTTTGATTTCCCGCAAGAAGAATTTGTGGATTTTCAAAAATTTGAGTGTGCTAATATATCGATATGTATATAATCGTCGGCTTAGGAAACCCAGGTGCAGAATATGAAAACACTCGACACAACGTCGGTCGTATGGCAGTTTCATCGTTCATAAAAAAAGCTGAGTTACCGAGTCCTGTCATCAGCAAGAAATATGCATCTCTTATATCCGAAGGAAAAGTGGGTGGAGAGAAGGTACTTGTGCTCATGCCCGAGACATATATGAATAAATCAGGATCCGCGCTAAAGACTCTCATTACAAGTCCCAAAAAAGCAGAAACACTTGTAGTTGTTCAAGATGATCTGGATATGCCACTTGGAAAGATTAAAATATTATTTAACAGAGGAACTGGGGGACATAAAGGCATCGAATCAATTAAAAAGACTATCAAAACCGAAGCCTTTATCCGGGTAAAAGTCGGCATCTCACCTGAAACACCAGGAGGTAAATTAAAGAAGCCAGATAGTTCAAAAATCCTTGATTTTATTGTTGGAAAATTTAAAAAACCCGAAATGGAAATCATGAAGAAAACTTCAAAAAAAGCCGCTGAAGCCATTGAAACCATTGTGCTCGAAGGGAAAGAGAAAGCTATGGAGATTTTTAATCAATCGTAGATTATGAAGCATTCTTTTGAAAGAATAATCGCATCTCACCCAGACGACGAAATTGAAGCTGAGATAAAAAAACAAGCAGATGAAAAATTACAAAAAAATGCTGATAAAAGAAATTATTCAGACACTAAGGATTATGAGCTAGAAATCACAGAAAAAGAACATTATTTGATTGATTTAGCTAATACATATGTAGATAATGTTTTGCAACGATACGATATTCAGCCAAAAGAAATTGATCTTAAAAATATTCATATACTTTCACTTGGATCAATAAAGAAAGTCACTGATAACAAACTAGATGGCGCATTCACGACCCCGCTGACAGGGAGAATTGTTACGGAGAGAAAACCAACAGAAATTGAATTTATATTGTCTATCGCGCATGAAATTTTACATCAAAAGGAACCAAAAGCGGCTCGTGTAGTTAAGTCAAAAAACGAAGCCGATAAGAAAAAAGTTGAAATGCATAGAACAGGAATTGAGATTTTTGACAGGGAAAATAAAAAAGTGTGGTTTGGCAGTTTGGAGGAAGCAATTGTTACCGAATTAACCAATGAGATTTTAGAGAGCGAACTTGCTGGAAATATTGATTTTAAAGATGACATCAAAGCAACAAAGAGGCTCAAAGATAGAATGTATAAATTGAGTAAGAATTTTAAAGAAGATGCCTCTCAGCTAATGACTACATCTCAATACATCGATGGATTACAATCAATACCAAATGCAGACAGTCTGCTTTTAGATGCTTCAAATTATGCAAAAGAGAGGCCAGAGGATAAGCAAATAGTAGCAGAATGGTCCTTTATTAGCGGATCACTCGGTGCTGCTGTGGATGATAATACTCTGACACATAAACATCGCTATAAAGAAGTAAAAAAGCTTCATGAGATCTGTACCCGAATTCATACTGCCTGTCCTGATATTTATGACTCTGAGAGGGATGTCTTCAAGGCTTTAGTCACTGCGAATTATACCGGTGATATATTACAACTTGCGCGCAATATTGAAAAAGCATTCGGAAAAGGTTCCTTCCGTAAGCTAGGAGAAGAGACATCCTCCAATTTTTGATGTAAATAAATAAAATACCTTTCGTACAGTCCGCAGCCATGTAGGCGAGGATAAGGAAAAACTAAGCTTCAGTTTTTCCGTGTGTACGAAAGGTATTTTATTTGTTATTTCTTATCAACAAATCCCAACGCCATCTTCTGATCCTTTGCATCAAAGACGTTGATCTTGAAATTGTAGTTCTTTCCAAGTTCTAGTTTCTCACGGAGCTTTGACTCACTGCCGAATTCTGAAACGTGTACCAAACCGGCAACACCTTCCTCAATAGAAGCAAGTGCCCCATGCTTGTTGAACTTGATGATGACACCAGAGACGATGTCATCTTTCTTGTATTTCTTCTCAGCCTCTTTCCAAGGGTTAGTTTTGAGAGCCTTGATTGAAAGAGAGATTTTACCTTCTTTGATTTCAATAACTTTTACTTTTACTTTGTCTCCAACCTTAAACATTGTTCGAGGGTCTTCTACAAGTGACCAGTCGATCTCTGAGATATGGACGAGACCTTCAAGGCCTTCTTCGAGCTTGACGAAGACACCGAAGTCAACAGTTCCCGTAACAGTTCCGTTTACATCCTCCCCGACAGCATATTTGCTGATAATTTTTTCTTTATCTTTTGTTTCAGGGCTCTTTTCAGAAAAAATAAGTTTTCCTTCTTTTGGAGCGGCGTTGATGATAACAACTGAGAGTTTTTGTCCAACAAACTTCTTAAGTTCGTCGAGAATCTTGTCCTTGTCGCCGTCTTCAACACGTGGATAGTGGTCAGCTTTGAGTTGAGAAGCGGGAAGGAATCCATTGATGCCATTCCATGACATGAGTAGTCCACCCTTGTTTGCCTCGAGTACTGGTACATCAAACACAGTGCGTGCTTTGATAGCAGCTTCAGCTTCACCCCAGATGAGTGCCTGCTTAGCCTCCTTGAGAGAAAGTTCAACATACCCATCAGTATTGTTGAGGTCAATTACTTTTGCCGCAATCTTGTCGCCGATATTTACCTTTCGGATGATGTCACGTGCGTTGATGTATTCTCGTCCGTAAATGATACCTGTTCCGTAGGGTTTCAAATCGATGAAGACACCTTTTTTGTCAACGGCAATAACGGGACCTTCTACAAGGTCTCCGACGCTTGGGGGATTAGATGTTTCCGCAAGCAATTTGCTCATAATGGTATCCTTTTTGGATACTAACACCTCTTCCTGTTCTTCAACAGCCTTTGGTGCTTTTACTTTAGCTTCTTTTGTAGTCATTATAATATGGGACATCTCGCTTCCGCTTGAATTACTGAATGACACGGCGGGGATTACAAGATGTCCGGTTGTTAAAAAAGCCCTGTTAGTATACATATTTTGGAGACAAGGGGCATATTGACTATATGTATACTATCTGATATAGTAGGAAAGTAATAGTTCAGCTGACTACCCCTTTTAGGAGTATGAAGCTTTTGAAATAAAAACAACAAAACAAAAAAAGGAAAGGAACCCGTATGCCTACGGAACCCACAATCAGAAAATCAACTCATGACCTCGCCCTGCTTATCGCGGGACAGGTTCACATAGCTCAGTTGTCAGAAGACGTTGAAACATACTTCCTGAAGAATAAACACATGGTCGCACCTGCCCTCGTCCGCAGTTTCGTTCTGCCGGGGCAAGAAATTCCTGCTGTCGTCGCGACAACAGTGCAAGATCTCGACTGGTGGCTCGCTAAAACGGAGGAGTTCTCAAAAAAGCACCTCGGCATCGAAGTCAACCTGCGGGAGCGCTTCGCCATTCCGGCGGAGTTACCGTGGACAAGCGTCATCCCGGTGTTTGATCCTGGCAACCTCACTAACCGTGACGTGGTCAAGAAGGCTTTGAAGAGCCTCAAACTCGACGTGTACGAGGAGACTGATGTCATGAAGTACGCTGGCTCGGAAGCTGGCAAGGAGCCCACGCTCCACTTCATCGAGAACTCGGTCCGGCCGAACCAAGACACCATGAATATGTCGCCGAACCAACTGCGCGAGACCAATAAATCGTATCTTCGCCTGCGCGGCTACGGCCTCGCCATGGCGTTGTACCACTTCGCTACTGGAGATTATCTCGATCCTGAGACCTTCACTTGGTTTCCGGAGGACCGTCTCTCCGACGGCCACGTCGCGCGCGGCTATTGGCGCCCCGCCGATCGCTGGGTCAGGTTCGACTGGCGCGGCCCGGACGGTCGGAACTCCTACAGTGGGGCTCGTGTGGCAATGCCGGTTTCCCTCAAACCTTGACCCTTGTTCGCTTCGGGTCAGCCTTGAGACACCACACAATACGGAAGTCCCCAATACGGGGCATGGCGGAGATCGCTTTCGATCTCCGCCATTTATAATACCCAGGAATCCCCGTCCCTAGAATCCCAGTGCGGGGCGGGGATGAATGGGCAACATGTGAGCGAAGCTACACATGCTTATGTGAAGCACCTTAAG
>JAYTSY010000029.1:0-14379 GCA_043745355.1 bacterium | reverse complement strand
GGTAACCCATTTGTGAGCTATCCACCTTACGTTCGGTAACAGTTTTTGTGAGCTAGAACGAACCGGTGCCTGACCCCATTACATATGTTACAATAATCTTATGAAAACTCCCTTGGAAGTAAATGTTGAAGGCACCGATCTCGTTCTGCTTACTATAAGTGGAAACGTCGGGACTGATCAAATGCCCGATTTTGCATTGGCCCTCTCTGAGGCATCAAAGACAATCAAGGGATTGTTTGATAACCACGGCCAAAAAGTAAAAGTACTTATTGATGTTTCCAAGTTTACTGGAAACTACGCGGTAGAAGCAGTGGTAAAGCTCGCCGGTTTCGCCAAAAACAATACTCCTTACATATTGAAGACCGCAAGTTTCGGAGGATCAGACAAAGTAAAGATGGCAGGGGAAGTCATCATCCAGCTGGCACATCGTGACAATATAAAACTATTTGATACAAAAAAGGAGGCGGTCGAGTGGCTCGCTATCTAATTTTTTTAACTCTTTTGCGCGTACACCGAAATACTTCTGCGCTTATTGGCTTTGCCGTCGAGTCGATGTTTGTGTGAAGGAAACATTTTATAAATAGTGAAGAAATGCTTTTCGAGCATATCGGTAATTTCATCTTGAGAAAAAACATGCTCCTCAACGCCGATTTCTGGGTGAATATAAGCGCCAGCTTCTGATCCAGGATGCTCCATGAGCAATCTTTTTGCATGATCGTCTTCATCGAGTAAAAAAGTTTTGAAAAAATACCACCCACCAGGTTTGAGCACTCGCATTACTTCCCGGAAAAGTACTTCACGTTCTGCATTATTCAAAAAGTGCGATGCCATCATGTCGAGCACAAACGTCTGCGAGTTGTCAGGTACATCGAGTACACCTGCGATCGAGCGCGTTTCGTAAGTAAGTGGCAGTGCTTTGCTGGTCGTCATCTTTTTGGCCTGAAAGATTGCTTCGGCAGAGTTGTCATAGCCGATTCCTCGTAGTCCAAAGTTCTCGGAGAGGTAGATCATGTTGCGCCCATTGCCACAGCCGAGATCGAGTACCGAGGCGAGGGGATTGAGGTAGAGTCTGCCGTACTCACGTTCGAGAAATCGCGTGAACCGTGCGAGGTCCTCACTCGGATTGTTAGACATGGCGAGATGCCCAGCTTTTTTATATTCGTCATTCCAAAAAAGGTCGCTCCGCCGAGCGCCCTTTCGTGTCCGCTTTACTGGTCCGTCTCCGCGTGCCATATGCAGTCATTAGAGCATGAGATGGCGAGAATGACAAATAACAGGTATACTCGCACATATGCAACAACGCCCCGCAGACAACAATATATACATATACGGCAAGCACTCATTGCGCGAAGCGGCAATGTATGCCCCGCAAGCAATCACAAAAATATTCCTCGCATCGTACTTTGATGACATGGATCTTTTGAATATTGCGCGTAAAACAAAAGTTGAAATTGAAATTTTACAAAATAATAAGTTGCCCAAGGACTTTGACGGCACAGTTGCACATCAGGGAGTCATTGTCACGATGTCACTGGATAAATTATTGATTCCATACAAAGATTTTATTTCAAAGCTCGAAGTGACCCCTGATAAATGTCTCGTTGTCCTCGGTGAATTGCAGGACCCACAGAATGTCGGCGCGGTTATTCGTTCTGCTGCAGCATTCGGTATTGCCGGCGTTCTCATCCCTGAACACAATCAAGCGCCCGTAAATGGGGCCGTTGTCAAAGTGTCAGCTGGTATGGCATTTCGTGTACCACTTGTCACTATCGGCAATGTGAACAATGCCGTGAGAGATCTCCGCGAACGAGGTTTTTGGATTTATGGATTGGAGGGTGGTGCTAAACATACGGTCACCAAGGAATCATACGATCGAGCTTCTGTTTTTATATTAGGAAATGAATCAACTGGCATTCGACAAAAAACAGCAGAGCTTTGTGACAAACTGTTGTCTATTCCGATCAGCGCACGATGTGAATCATTGAATGCTGCAGCTTCTGCCGCAGTTACTTTGTATTCGTGGAGCGAACAGCATCCCGATGCGCTTGAACCTTCGAAGTAATAATTTCGGATAGTCCAACGAGAATACTGACGATTCCGAACGCAAGGAGAAAAGCACCGTAGACATCTGACAGCCAATGGACATTGAGATAAAGTCGACTGGAACCAACCGCGCATCCATAGACGGCAGCACATACAATGACAAGCCATCGAATGGCTCGGTTATTGATGAGTACGGTCGCAGCCCAAATGATGAGAAATGAAATGACAAAGGCAGAGCTCGCGTGGCCACTCGGATAACTCATTCCTCCCGTCCGCACGAGCATTTGGCTCGGACGAGGCAAGTTGAAAAATGCCTTACCCCGGCCTGTGAATTCAGATGTAAAAAATATTGCGAGATATGACGCAGTAGCAACATTAAATTTGCCACAGAGGAAAAGTGTGAGGATGAGTACAATAGTAATTATTTCAGCAGTGTCACCGACTCCCGAGTCGGTGATCTGTATCATCGTAGGTGTGAGAGAAACAGACTGCATGCGTATGATTTGATGTTGAGCAATATTATCAAATTGCGAGAGGGGATTGCGAGGGATAGTAAGCACTTGCCCAATGCCAAAATAAATAAAAAGAGAAACAATCCCACAAAATATATACAGAGAAGATGATTTGATAAACATGGCTAAATTATATCATTACCTCCTTCTCATTTCTCGAAGGAATTCAAACAACAACGGCAGGGCAGATACGACTGCAATAATAATTACTATAGGGAGGAGATACTGGTCAATGTTCGGAATAGCATTTCCCAGATAATACCCGAGTAGGGTTATGAGCGTAGCCCAGAGTACTCCACCGATAATATTAAATCGAAGAAATATGGAATAATTCATCTCCGTCGCTCCTGCGAGGATAGGCACAAATGTACGCACAGCAGGAATGAATCTCCCTAGGATAAGTGTTCGTGGACCATGTTTTTCAAAAAGTACTCTCGCCCGTTCAAGATATTTCTTTTTAAAAAACAAAGAATTATTTTTCGAAAAAAGGGCAGGGCCGATACGTTTGCCGAAGGCGTAACCCACGCTGTCACCGAGTATTGCCATACAAGTAACCCCAATAGCTAATACATATATATTGATGCCAAATGTCGGTGCAAGGAATCCTGCAGTAAAGAGGAGGGAATCGCCGGGGAGAAAAAAACCAAAAAACAATCCAGATTCAGCAAAGATAATGACAAATAATCCAACGAGTCCAAAAGTTTTCAAAAGTATTTCTGGATTGAGATATGTGAGGAGGTGCATGAATAAATAATATCACATTAAGACGGGTATTGACGGATTTTGTCTATCGACGTAGTATTTCCGGCGGAACGAACAACAACATAGTTCCTGTCGGAGGTTGCCTACGCACCTTTGACGTCAACAAAAAACGCAGTATTCAAATACAATGAAAACAAGCACATACCTCACGAGCATCGCCTTGGCGATGCTCGCTTCCTTCGCCGCGCCTCACCAGGCGCAGGCGGCCACGCTGATCATTCAGCCGCAGACGACACTGAGCGCGACCATGAGCCGGTTCACCACCCGGGACGGGGGCTATGCCCAATTCCTGACGGTGAGCTCGCCGCCGGCGACGGATCCGCTCTTCGGCTACGATATGTTCATGGACGACGGCTCGTCGTTTACGGTGAGCAATCTGACGTTCACTGCTACGCGAACAGGGTTCGCGCCGGTGACATCCAATTACACCGCCGCAACCTTCTCGGACCCCGCCACCCCGCTTTACCGCGCGTGGAACGGGACGACGGATGTGAGCGTCAACGGCGCACAGCTGAATACGGTGAGCATGAAAAAGTTCGCCGTCTCAGGGCTTCCTCCGACACCCAATGGGCTGGATACTGTAGGTGATGTCGATCAGGTCACGTGGACTTCCACTGTGTTCCAGAACGGCAACGCGAACACTCCGTTTACGGCGTCGGGAACCACATCGGTGACGTACACGGCCACACCGGAGCCAAACACGTTCGGCCTCCTCGGAATGTCCATGGTCGGATTCGTCGGTCTCTTCCGGCGGCGCCAATAAGCTTTCGCATCATGAAAGCACTCAAAGGATGGAACCAAATCTGGTTCCTGATTCTCGGCGTTTGCCTCTTCGCATGTGGAGTCCATGAGGACCCCATCGTTGACACAAGTGTGGCGACAACTGGACATACCGAACAAGGGGAGGTCCAGACTTATAACCGGGGGTGGGCGAGGCTCATCGAGCCCCCCTTCGTTATTGCCGGAAGTGATTTGGTTCACGTCCGATTCGAAATGTCGGGATTCCCGGAGGAAACAGCAGTCATAAGCGCTCGAGACCCTGCAACGGCCTCGTTCAGCGAGTGGCAGAAGGGTGGCAAGGTGCTCATCGCCTCCAACGGATCAAAATCGGTCGCGACTGACTATCGCGAACCGGACAATAGGTAGTCACGTCTCGACACAAAAGAGACGTTTTCGGCCCCGCTTGATAGCAATATCGAGCGGGGCCGTTTTACTTTTTAAAAAAGCCGAAAAATCAGTCCATTAAGAAATCTTAATCTTTCTAGAGCTTTTTACTTGCCAACATAACGATTGTGTGTACTATTGTCCCTATCTAACTGGGATAGTTTTATTTACTAATATTTTACTATGAAATCATTTATCAATACAAAGTCAGTCGCAGTAGCCTTTTTTGCATTTGCAATGGTCTTGGGTCTCGCCCTTCAGCCCGCGTTTGCCCTTGAGGTGTCCAGTAATACTTCAGGTGAAGTCAACGCTACATCTACAAACCCCGGGTCTTTGCCTCCAGGTCCAGTACTATTACCACCAAATATATTCTTTGAATCTCTATTTCCTGTTGAAAACACAGACGCACTTTGTCACGATGGCATAGACAATAACGGAAACTTTTTGATCGATGCCTCAGATCCGAGTTGCACAGCTTTCTTTCCTATTGTAGTAGCTCCTGTTGAAAACACAGATGCACTTTGTCATGACGGTATTGATAATAATGGCAACTTTTTGGTTGACGCTTCAGATCCATCATGTTCAGCTTTCTTTCCTGTAGAAAATACAGATGCACTCTGTCACGATGGCATTGATAATAACGGCAACTTCCTCGTCGACGCTTCAGACCCGAGCTGCTCTCCATTTTTCTCTGTTTCAACTTCAACTGGTAGCATCGGAGGTATAAAATTCAATGATCAAAACGGAAATGGTTCAAACAATGAAGAACCAACACTTTCAGGCTGGGTCATCCACCGAATCAGTGGCAGTGAGGCTGTGACAGATATAAGTACAACTACGAACGGGAATAGTGGATATACATTTAGCAATCTTGCAAACGGAACCTATACTATCTGTGAAGAGCCGCAGACTGGATGGATACAGACATATCCTACAGCTTCAACCAGCGGCTCTGTCTCGTGCACTAATGGAAGTAGAGGTTATGAAGTCATAATTTCTGAAGGGGAAACACATTCAAATATTGACTTCGGAAATGTGAGAGGTGCAACTATCAATGTATTCAAGAAAACTAATCCTGAGACAATCAATAAATCGTTTGATTTTACATTGACAAAGGGTGGATCTGTCCTCGGTACCACATCAGCAAATGCGACTGTTGACACCGGAGGATCTTTCACGAATCTTCTTCCAGGTTCATACATTCTTTCGGAGAATCTTGCGGATGGCTGGGATTTTAATGGTGTAAGTTGCAGATATGAAGGTGAAGATTCAGGTACTTCAGTTGCTCGTGGTGAACAAATTTCAGTTGATAGTGGTGACGTAGTAGATTGTACATTCGCTAATACTCAATCAACATCAACTCCTGCTACATCGACCCCTCCAGCCCCAACACCTGCTCCAAAACCTTCATCTGACTTTGCTCCACAATCAGGAGGTTCAGGAGGCGGCGGTTCAAACTTCTTTAGTACGCTTCCATCAGGACCAGCAGTCTTGGGTGCATCTACTACAGACAACTCTAGTGGACCTACATGTTCTGTGCCTCTCGTTCAATATATGCGAATCGGCAAGAAGAATGATCCTTCTCAAGTGAGACTCCTCCAAAATTTCCTCAACTCATTCCTCGGACTTAATCTTCCGGTAACAGGATTCTTCGGTATAAAGACTGATGCAGCTGTGAAGCAACTTCAGTTCAAATACACAAAAGAAATCCTCCAGCCGTGGGTTGATGCAGGTGTTGCGACAGATCTCACACCTACTGGATACGTCTACAAGACAACATCTTGGTTCATCAATTCTAAGACTTGCGCAAGTACACCTTTCCCGAAACTTCCTTAAAGTTTCTTGAGTTGGGGTATAATGGGAAATGAATTTCTCATGAAAAAATTATTTAAGAAAGCTTTCATCCCACATATAGATAACAACTTCGCTCCGCATCTCTTTCGAGAGGCGGGCGTTGTTGCAGTTATTGCACTCACTTTGGTGGTGTTTGCAGCAGGGGAGTTGGGCAAGAATTATCTTGCCACAAATGAAAGAATGCTTGCTGCGGTATATCCGAGCGTTGTGGTCGAGTTGACCAACAAAGACCGTCAAGATGCGACCCTCGGCACATTGCGCGTTAGCCCGTTACTCGAGCAGGCGGCTCGTCTCAAGGCGGAGGATATGGTTGCCAAAGGCTATTTTGCCCACGTGAGTCCAGAAGGCCTCGATCCATGGCACTGGATACATCAGGTAGGGTATTCATATCATTATGCGGGAGAAAACCTCGCCATCAACTTTAACGATTCATCTGATGTTACGACTGCTTGGATGAACTCACCGACTCATCGCGCCAACCTGTTGAATAAAGATTTTACAGAGATCGGCGTCGCGACAGTGAGCGGCGTTATTGATGGCAAGCAGACTGTGTTTGTGGTGCAGATGTTTGGTACACCGAAGACCGCCGTCGCGACGCCGATTTCAACTGCAGTCATTGCAACAACGACAAAGACCACGACATTAGCAGCTGCTACGGTAGCCACAACTTCTCCAATAAAAGTCAGTGCATCAACCACTGCTACATTGATTGCAAGTGCTCCGACTTCAACCGTCCTCGGTACGGAGACCGTCGCAACGAGTGATGCAGCAATGACTATTGCTCCCGAGTCAGTCACGCCGAAGAATCCACTTCTCGCTGCCGTTTCTCCAATCGTTTCGAACCCCCGCCACGCGACAGAAAATGTATATATAATTTTGTTGATTTTAGTAATCCTCGCGTTCGTTCTATTCCTCTTTTATGCTAAAAAACACCACATCAAACACATCTACTACGGTATTTTCATCATCGTGTGGCTTGCGATCTGCGTGCTCCTCTATTGTTCATTCATTTCTTCAAACGTTATTGTCATCTAAACTTGACTTGGTAAATTAGTTTTCTATAATGGAGGTCATGTCTGTGGGCGAAAGCCTTTGCTCGGCATAAGGTAAAACTGAAGCTGACACCAGATAAACAAAACACCCCTCGGGGTGTTTTGTTTATACATGCTTCATAACGCTTAAGAAAATCGGATTTAGGTTGTTTCGAGCAATATAGATGATTACCCTAATTTGTATAGACCTTTTCTTGCCAACTGTTGCAACTAAGGCGTAGTATTCATTACTCCTAGTTAAGGTATTTTTATCTGACTTTAGTATTCTCCTTTCAAAAATATTAGTTGCTGTTTTGATCACCTTAATCGCAAGAGGTAACAGAGTTAGTTTGTGTATTTTTTCTTTGGTAGTTCGCATTTGGCCATTAGACTTGTGAGTGAGGTGATAAAAACCTTTGGAGTTGAATACAATTCTCTTATTTAATGCTGGACAATAGACACTTCCAATTTTTTTATAAAATATACCCATTCTTTGTTTTAATTGGTGGCAATAAAATTCTCGAGTTATGGTCTCAGGCGTCATATTTAAATGTTAATGATGAAGCCTTAAATTTGGCTCAAGAAAACATAAATTTACGTTACATTGATATATTTTATTATCTGTGTTATTGTATTTTCAAAATCAACCGTTCCTTTGAACTAGAAAGAAAAATTTTATGAATGTATGTTTACCGCAGTTGGTCCGTCAGTTACTTCTGGCACAGTTTGGTCCCTTTGGGTGGTGCAATTTCTATGCTCACGTATGCTACGAACTCGGAGTTTACGAAGAAGATTATCGCCCATTCTCGAAAGCAAAAAATTTCCATGTAGGTTTGACTGTATTCTCTTGGGATAACCAAAAGGCACACAATCTTGCTAGGGAGGTTCTACGCGGGGCAATGTTGGACCAAGTTGTTGTTCCTGCATCCATTAATCTTCTCGGTTATAGTGATCCGCATCAGGTTGTAAGAAAAAGGGTCTTTCGAGACCTAATGGTAGTTCGTAGAAGTGATGGTGTAGTACACTTTGCAGACGCCTTTGATTGCATTGAGTTGCTATCTCAAATTGGCTTGCAACCAGCAGAATTTATTGCGCCACTGGTATGTGACGGAAACTAATGCCAAAAGGAACTCGACTCGACTGACACATCAACCGCCCCTTGTGAAAACTCGGGGCGGTTTTATTGTCATCTAAACTTGACTTGGTAAATTAATTTTCTATAATGGAGGTCATGTCTGTGGGCGAAAGCCTTTTTCGACATAAGGTAACACTGAAGTTCGAAGCCAGACATAACAAAGAATGCCCCTTTCAGGGGTGTTTTTTGTTATGTCTCATTACGCTCAAAAATACGTAATCCATGCGATCCTTTTTCTGAATAATAATTACTCTAACGTCTAGAGTTTTTCTAATGCCGGCTTTTGAAACAAGAGCAATATGCTTCCCAACCCCAACCTCTCTTATTTCATGTATATGTGTTGCTTCCTTAATTAGATGGATAGTGTGCGGTAATAGTTTTAGTTTTCTTGCGGCTTCGGGTATTTTTCTAGCGGTTCCATTTCGGATTTTCTGGCATTTATTTAGTTTATTTGTTACCAATTAAATTTCGCTCAAGAACTCATAAAATTAATATGAATGTTGACACAAAACCCATTTCAGGCTATAGTCATAGCACTAATTAAATTCTCTCAATTAGTTCTGTTTTAAGAGAACAACAGCTGGTTTTCACAAACGTCAGTAGACAACTTCTCCAAAGACAGCCGCACTGCGATCTATCAATATCGAATTGATTAGCAATCGCGAGCCCACCACGATAGAAAATGCGGACTTTATTTCAAGTGGAGAAGTTTTTATTGTTTATGTATAACAAAAGTTCAAGTCCTCGTGGTCGCTCAGCGGCACCGCGAGGCGAAGGATCGAGCGCTCCAAAGTCACCATATCGGTATGTAGGAAGTTCATCGTCAGGTGGCGCATCATCAGGCCCACGTCGCACATTTAGTGGTGCAGGCGCTTCTTTCTCACGTCCACCACGCCCATCGACGTCGGGCGGATTTTCACGTAGTGCATCTTCTGGATCAAGTTACTCGAGTCGGTCATCAAGCAGTGCGCCTCGAAGTTATTCGAGCACAACGAGCTACGGCGGAAGCAGTAGCCGATCAAGTTCAAACACTTCAGGTGCAAGTGGGGGATTCTCATCACCATCACGTGGATACGCTCCGCGAAGCGGAGGTTCTAGTTTTAGCGGAAGCCGAGGTGGATATCAGAGTCGTGGGGGATCACGAGGTGGTTCACGATTCGGTGGACAACGTATTGATATTTCAAAGTTTGTACAAAAGGCGGAAATCACAGAAAAGATGGACGTCTTTATTCCTGAACACGCGTTTGCCGATTTCAAAATTGAAGAACGTCTTAAGGCAAATATTATTTCAAAAGGATATGTAACACCGACTCCTATTCAGGATCGTGCTATTCCACATGTACTCAAGGGTTCTGACGTTGTCGGAATCGCAAATACGGGTACTGGGAAGACTGCGGCATTCCTCGTGCCTCTTATCGATAAGGTACTCAAGAATCCAAAAGATGAATATGTGCTTGTCGTGGTTCCAACTCGTGAACTTGCGATCCAAATTCAGCAAGAGCTCAAGGAGTTCACTCCAAAGCTCGACATATACTCAGTATGCTGTGTAGGAGGTGCTCCAATTGGAAAGCAGATTTCAGAGCTTCGATATCACAACAACTTCATTATCGGTACTCCAGGACGAATCAAGGATCTTATCGAACGAAAGCGCCTCGACCTCAGTCGATTCAAAACTGTCGTACTCGATGAAGCTGATCGTATGCTCGATATGGGATTCATCCATGATATGAAATATTTCATGGCGTTTATGCCAAAGGATCGTCAGACACTTTTCTTTTCAGCGACACTCTCGCCTGAAATTGAGGGACTAATCAATGCATTTCTTAACAAGCCTGTCATGATCTCAGTGAAGACACAGGCAACTGCTAAAAATGTTGATCAGGATATCGTGCGTATCCGACCAGGTGAAAACAAGACTGATGTCCTTGCTGAGCTTTTGAAGCAGCCTGGATTTACAAAAGTCATTGTATTCGGTAAAACGAAATACGGTGTTGAACGTTTGTCGAATCAACTCGTGATGAAAGGGATCAAATCTGAATCAATTCACGGCGACAAAAATCATTCTCGTCGCGTGCGAGCACTCGATCTCTTCAAGAAAGATGGCGTGCAAGTACTTGTTGCAACTGATGTTGCTGCTCGAGGACTCGATATCTCTGGTATCACACATGTAATCAACTATGATATTCCAATGACTTACGACGATTATGTTCACCGAATCGGGCGAACAGGGCGTGGTGGAAAGACAGGGAAGGCTCTTACATTCGTCGAATAATATCGAAATAGGGGTCAGGCACCGGTCCGTAAGGACCGGTGCCTGACCCCATTTCTAAGAAAGTGAGAGGGCTTGCATTATTTAACTATATGTGGTACTATGTTTCCATTATGCAAGAAAAAGTAATCTCATACATTATCTCCGTTGTGGTCATCGGCCTCTCGGTCGTAGGGCTGTCTTATATTCTTTTCGGGCCATTACCTACTCACGCATGTAGCGTTTTTGATAGTTGTTTACCACTAGAGCAGAATAGCGGCTTTGGATTTGATTTCAGCGCTGGTCTTGGGTTTTATGGATCTGGCTCAAATGGCGGATGCAATTCTCAGTGCGGCACTCCCGTTCAAAATAATAATGTATGTTCAAATTGCAATGGAGGCGGATACAACTCCCCGATATACCCATCTCTCACATACGTAAAATATCCAGATCGTGCGCCTAGCTACCCCAATTATTCTAATGACTATCATCCTGTCATCTACCCATCATTAACTTACGTTCCATATCCACCTCGAGTACCCGCACAACCAAACCCTGCCAATGATTATCATCCTGTTGTGTACAATTCAGGCCCTGCGTATGTACCAGCTCCACAACGTCAGCCGTATACAGGTAGTCAATATTCTGGAAATTATTATTCTCCCGTCTATGACACACCGGTGTATGTTCCTGCAGGAAGTAAGTACACGGCGCCTGTTGTCTATCAAAACCCTCAGCAAAATTATTCGAATGGCACATATTCAAATGGAAATAATTACGGATCGAATAACGGCGGGTTCGTGATGGGTGGCGGAAATTCCTCTAACGGAAATGGGGGAGGATTCGTTCGGACAAATTAAATTTAATATAAAATAAAAGTGAAGAAGGCGGGCCGTAAGGCCCGCCTTTTGTCATGGTATAATGGTTTAAATGAAAAATAATTCCCCCTGGTTACACCAATTACAGCACACCCGAACTGTTGATAAATTAGCATCTGATGTTACGACCGACATTGCGATCCTTGGCGCTGGTATTGCAGGGGTCATGACTGCATATTTTACTCTGCGAGATACTGACAAGAAAGTCATGCTTATCGAGGGTTACAAGGTGGCACATGGTTCGACAGGACACAATGCGGGTCAGTTGGTTGCTGAGTTTGAACGAGAATTCTTTGATATGGTGGAGGAATTTGGATTAGAGAAAACAGCAGAGGCTGAGATTGCCATGCGGGGCGCATGGACACTGCTAGAGGAAGTGTTTGTGGAGGCAAAATTGACAACGCCCATGTCGACTTTTCTTGGTTACGATGGATATGCCAATATCACGCGTGTACTTGAACAACTGAAAAATAATGTGTTGAGGAGCGAGGCCGGAATACCGACAGAGACGATGTATATCGCCAAAGATGCGCCCGGCCTCGCTGATATTCCGCGAATGTATAAAGATTTCTATAATGTTGTTGATAGGGATAATATTCTTTCACTGCTAGAATCCTTCGACGATCAATATATAGCAGCAATTCCGACAAAGAAAGGCTGCGTCAATAGTGCTCTCATGGTCGAAGAGATTGTGGGATATTTACTGACGGCATATAAAGACAGGTTTACGTTGGTAGAGCATACACAGATTAAAAAAATTCAATTGAGAAAGGACGACGCGGTACTTCATGGAGAAACAAATACAATCACCTGTGGCCGCGTCGTCCTTTGTACAAATGGGTTCAAAAAATTCACCATCGAATATGATGGTGGGGAAGAGTTAAATACAGATTTTCATCAGGAAGTGCAAGGGGCTGTTGCGTACATGGCAGGTTATCTCGAAGAACTCAATCATCCGCCTGTTGCGCTTTCTTATTATGACGCTGCTCTTATTCAGAAAGGTCATGCCAAAGATGTTTATCATGAAGAGCCTTATATATATGTGACACGCCGTCCGTATGAATTGGAGAAGAATGAGCACCACAATCTCGTCTGTATTGGCGGCCCTGAAGTATTACTCGAAGACACCACGCTCTATGAACCTGATAGCGAATCACCCGAGGATGCTCTCAACAAGATCGATAAATTTTTGCATCAAACGTACACAAAAGCACCTCATAATGCAGATGAGTACCAGTTCAGGTGGCACGGTCTCATGTGTTATACCCCGAACGGTATGCGGCTCGTCGGCGTCGAGCCGCGCCACCATGCGCTCATGTACAACCTCGGCTGTAATGGCGTAGGTATTCTCCCGTCTACTTATGGCGGCAAGCGTATTTCTGAATTACTTTCGGGCAACAAAGTTGCATCTACTCTTTTTGACCCGTCAACACACACAGCTCTTTCTTAGCTCCTTAATGGTATAATAAAGGGACATTCATGCATTTACCGCATCTCGCTCAGTACGTTGTAGGACTGCTTCAGTATGCTGAAACGGTCGGCCCTGGATTTATTTATTTAGCGGTCTTTGTTATTTCACTGATCGAGTCTGTGCCTATCATAGGGACTCTTACGCCTGGGACCTTGCTTCTTCTCACATTTGGCTTTATCTCCTCACAAGGTCACGCAAACGTGTTTATTATTGTTGCATTGGTCGCAATCGGAAGCGTTATTGGAGATACGATTGCATATTATCTCGGTAAATATGGATTTACTTTTTTCAGCAATCATCGGCTCGTGCTCAAGTACGGACAATTAAAAAGCGCACAAGCATTTTTTAATAAGCACGGTGGCAAAAGTGTTTTGTTCGCCCGATTTGTCGGGCCTATTCGTCCTATTGTACCGCTCCTTGCAGGTGCACTCGATATGCCCATACAGAAGTTTCTGCTGTGGAATGTATCAGGCTCTATTGCGTGGGCGTCGATATATATAACTCTTGGATACTTTTTCGGTCGCAAGTGGCAATTCATCGAAGTGTGGCTTTCACGACTTGGATTTATCGGATTTTTTATTGTTATGCTTATCGTTCTTTTATACATAATGAAAGAAAAGAAGACGCAGGAAGAACTCTCTGATGTCGAGGCTGCAAATGCGCCCGAGATTTTGTATAAATAATTGAGTATTTTTTGAACGAAATTTAATGACTACTGGTGTATGGTAGTCAAGTGGAGACTCGGAAACAAAAAGGGTTTGCGGCGATATTGCTCGTCATTGTGGTGTCATTGTCGCTGATGGCTGCGATGGTCACGCTTGGAGATCGCAATTGGTTGCTTCGACAGGACGCCTTGATGGTTACAGAGGGAGTTGAGCGCGAGATTGCGGCAGCTTTCTGCCGCAATCTCGCGCTCTCATACCTCGCCACTGATCCCGATTTCACCACAGAGAATGCCGGCCTTATTCCACTTGCTGAAAATAATATTCCAGGCCTCGGAAGTGATATGTCGTGCATCATATCTTCAGTTACGAATAAACAAATCACCACATTAGGGTTTCCACGTGGCTCAACATCCATTGTTGCCACCTCTACGCTTATTACAAATATTTCCATTACTAATACTGGAATCTCAATAATTAATTAACATAATGATCAAGAAAAATAAAGGATTCACTCTCATCTGTAATACCAAAGCAAGAAGTGCACCCCTCCAAAGCAAGAATGACACCCCCCGTAGTACCATTTCACATATTAATTCAATCACTATGAAATGGAAGA
>JAYTSY010000028.1:0-15066 GCA_043745355.1 bacterium | reverse complement strand
CCAATATGTGTATGTGACATACGTCGGAGTATGACTGAGGGAGATGCTTGTGCAATTAGCCTGCAAACCTTTGTGCGGTTAGAGTGCAAATTCAGTGGGGTATACTTGACTTTGATGATAATTATGCTATAAATATTAAAAGTTCTTTAAGTATTTGATCATAGCCACCAGTAATCTTTTGATTTTTGCTGGCTATGATCAAAAGCATCAGCCTCAGCACCGTGGCGGCCTTTCTGGCCGTCGTCACCTCCCTCGGCAGCAGCGTTACAGCCAACGCCGAAGAGAAGAAAACCAAACCCTCAGTCAAAGTCACCGTCCCGAGTGGGGGCGACGACATGAACAACCCCAATACGTGGCAACCGGAAATCGTCGTCAGCGGCATCAAAACTGCCGGCGATCTGCAGCAGATCAAGACCGCTTCGTATCGCAAGAAAACGGACAGGACATCTGCAGCTTACAAACGCAAAATGGAAGCTATGTCCGTGATTCATGAGAAATACGGCAAAGAACGCCGTGAACTCCTTGAGACCCTCAAAGCCGAAGACCCGGCTGCAGCCTTCTACTGGCTTGAACGGAGTGCGTTTCTCCTCGATATGAATGGACGCGAGGCAGACGTCGAACCGACCTCCCCTGCTTACCTGAAATTCGCGAAAGCACTTCGGGAAATCGACAAGCGGCAGAATCCGGAGGAAAAAAAGATCGAAGTCGCTTACGACGCCGCTCTGAAACGTGCTGATGAAATCCATGACGCCGAAACCGCCAAGGCAGAGGAACTCTACGCCGACGCTCGGCAAAAGCCCTAACCGCCAAAACAGCCTCGATTGAACCGGCACTAAAATAGGTTCATAACGCGCATCCAATGATTTGGATGCGCGATTTTTATTTGCTTAAATATCTTTTTCCAACGTAACACTTATCTCTCTCGCACCGAATTCTTTGTAAAATTTTATTGCTTTCTCATTTTGTGCAGAGGCGACAAAACGAATTCTTTCTACCCCTTTTGTTTTGCACCATTCTTCAAATTGACTGAGTAACATACCCCCGATTCCCTGCCCTCGAAATGATTCGTCAATAAACATATTTTCCGCTTCTGCCATTACTTGGATTGTCAGATAGTCTTCTTTTTTGATCAAACCTCCCGCAAGATAGCCGATTATCCTGTTGTCATTTTCTGCAACGAAAGTTGCTGAATCATCTCTTTCGATTCTGTATGCAAAATACTCTCCACCCTCTTTGGAAAAAGAGTATTCTGTGTTGATGGTGGGATCAAACTCTTGATGTTCTTTGACGCAGAGCTTACGATTGAGCTCTTGGATTGCAGCGAGGTCCGAAATGGTGGCGCGGCGGAGGGTAATGTTTTTCATTAACTAAATTATATCAAACAAAACCCATTTCTACCCCAAAACCAAAGCGGTGAATATATCCATAGGATCAATCTCCATCCATTGACACTACCCCCGAACCTCTATACTCTTCCCCTATCACACCGTTATGGAGTGGTCGTCTACTCAGCTTGTGTTGGGAGGATTAGGGTGAGCACACACTATAAAGCAACAACATAAACAACAAAAGGAGGGCGTTATGCCTATTCGTACATTAAAAATAGAAAATGGCCCTGGTTTTCAGGGCTTCGTCATATCAAACGGTATCGTCACCGAACTCCAACTGCATCAGGTGTTCACCATGGACCAAGATCATCCGGAAGGGATCACTACCATCCACACTGACAAAAAGGTGTTCCAAATGCCACTCAAATTGATTGGCAAGGCTCGTGGCGAAGATAGTGAAAAATACAACTTCATCTCGTATTTGAACCTCACCTTTGCTCCCAAGGATCCGAGTCAACCCAGCCAGTGGTTTTATGTCGGCACGTACAACACTAGAACACGCAAAGGTGTGTGTGAGGAAATCGACGGAAGGGAGTTTTTTCAATCGCATGCCATGCGGTTACTATTCCCAAACCTCGTGCCTAAATAGCCGAAAGAAATTTCAAGAGGGAGCTGAATGCCATTCAGCTCCCTCTTTTTTGTTTATTTATTTTTGTTTTTAATTCGGACATGGGTTAATTATACCTTGATGTGTCGTTTACTTTTAGTTTGGACAAAACTGGATTTGGAATATTCTTGAGGGAATGGGTCACTACAGCTTCGGACAAAACAATCTTCACAAAATCAATTACAAGTTTAGGATCAAAATCTGATACTAATGCAAACCTGACAAGATTTTCCTCGTCTGAAGCATTTTCCATCAAACAAGTAATTCCATTTTCAATTGTGAATTTGCGTATTTTGCCACGCAGCTTAATTCCATGCAGAGGAATATGGGTAGAGCGTATTTCGTAGAAATCCCAATGAATAAGCATTGACTAAATTATACCAGATATGCCATATTAATTTTGGAGGTATTTATGAATAGACATTGTTTCATCTGCAAAGCTCCGCTTCATGCCTGCATGGGGTTCGTCTCTGCCACAAGTCTTCTACAAGCAGAAGCTGGGATAATCTCCCGCGACGCTGTCATCGAGACCTGCGGTAAATGCGAACTAAGGCCAGATGCTTTGGAGCTACTCATTGTTGCTAACGCGACAATGGAAAACCCGTCGTGATGACGGGTTTTCTTTTACCCCTTGCGGGGAGGGCCGAAGCCATTTGTATTTAAAGATTACAGTAAGTGAACGGAAATAGCAAACATCTCTTAAACTTTGTCTTTATATTTACTTAATGTCTCCCCTCATTAACTACATCAACGCAATCACCGCGCCCATTGCAGCAAATACGACAAATGAACTTACACATTCAAAGATCCAGAGACTGCGAGATCTTCCCATCCAAATGACTTCAATAGATGTTGCCGTGAAATTAAAGCCCACCCACAATATGAGAGCAGTCATCACACCTGTCAAAACGCCTGCCCCACCTAAAAACGAAGAATTGACGGCGAGTGAGTAGACAAAAGCAAGGACATACGCACAGATGACATTAACAATGAAGTTATACACCATCTGAGGAATCATATCTGCAAACTTTTCATTTCCTGTCATCTGAATATTGGCGAGTTTCATCCAGAGCTTGCCAGCGACCGGGCCATGCGCGAGGAATCCAATGATAAAAGCGACGATCGCTGCGACTAATACTCCAAGAAAATGTATGGTGATCATAAATGTATATAAATTAAATAATATCTTTTTAACCCCGTCGCGCTTCGTCAATTGCTGCGACATCAATTTTCTTCATCGTCATCATCGCTTTGAAGGCACGCTCTGCTTCTGCGCCACCTGTTAAGTTCGCTTCAATCAGTGTACGCGGAGTGATTTGCCACGATACTCCCCATTGATCCTTGCACCATCCACATTCGCTTTCTTCACCGCCATTTCCAACAATCGCATTCCAGTAGAGGTCGGTCTCCTCTTGATTGTCTGTTGAAATCTGAAATGAGAATGCTTCACTTTGCTTAAATACTGATCCGCCATTGAGACCGACACAGGGAATGCCGAATACGGTGAATGACACAGTGAGTACGTCACCCTTTTTGCCACTCGGATAATCAGCGGGGGCATGAAAGATGTTAGTTATCTCACTATTAGGAAAAGTTGCTGTATAAAACTTTGCCGCGTCTTCTGCGCCTTTATCAAACCAGATGCAAATGGTGTTTTTTGGTATGGTGTTCATGGTGGTTATTTTAACGCATATTTGGTGATTTACCAGTTATTTACCAACCGTACCCATCTTGAGCTCACCCGCTGGTTCATATGTAGCAATGATGACACCTGAGGGAGATACGGTGGAGTCTGTAACTTTGAAAGTCTTCGGCTTTGTACCGCTGGCAAATAGTTTTTTTCCAGACCCGATAGTGACGGGATAGGTCAAGATATGCATTTTATCTATGAGATCATGAGCCAGCAGTGACTGTATGAGATTACCACTCCCCCATATGAAAAGGCCTGGACCTTCGGTTGCTTTCAACTTTTTTATTTCTTCTATAACGTCACCTCTGATGAGGTGCGAATTATTCCATGGGAGTGCAATCTGCTGGTGGGAAACAACATACTTTTTAGTACTGTTAAATAGCTTTGCGACGTTTTCTATTTCCGGGTGGTTGGGCCAATAAGAAGCAAAAATGTCGTAGGTTTTTCTTCCGAGAAGTAGCTCGAACGGTTTGACGAAATACTGATCAATAATTTTTTCTGTGACATCATCACCTAAATTTGCTTGCCAGCCTCCGTAGGCAAAATTTTCTGAAGAATCCTCTTCGGGACCACCTGGTGCCTGCATGACCCCATCCATAGTAATAAACGTTGCGGTGATTATTTTTCTCATAGGTGAATTATATCAGAGTGAAATCTTTTTGCTGGCAGTCACGAGCTAGAACCGTGGTCGGTCAAGCCCTGCAACGTCGGTTTATAATATGTCGAGTATACCACCTCGACGGTACTTGAGCAGCTTAAAAGTGACACAGGATTGAGAAATTAAAGTTATAGCGAATTGTCACTTTATTTATATAGACAAGTTATAAAAATCTACTATAATTGCATCGTTAGTTCTTTAAAATCTGGTGGGTATAAAGATTGGTCCCTGCTGTTTGTATTTAAACTAGATCATGTTCTTCCTCCCCCTCCACAGTTACTTTACTGGTGATTGTGGCGGGGGCGTGAGCAGGATCGATCAAGTCCTTATATTACAAACTAAGTATCAATTCATTATATGAAAAAGATTACAGCAAACACTGGCGGTAAGGTTCCTGTTTCAGGACAATATCGCCCGTCTGGTGCACGAACTGAAGCTACTTTTACAAAAGGAGAAAAAGTTCCGCCCAACAATGCTAGCAAACGACAAGTTTGGACTTTGGTTGATAAAACCAAACATAAGCGAAGTTAGTTGTTAGTAAATATACCCATCAGATTTTAAAGAAGTAGCCCAATTAACTATATTTTCTTAATATGGGCGATGCAAAAATTATTATCATTTGCTTTAAATTCATGTGACAATCCTAGTACCTCAAAGCGAGCGATTTGAGATTGGAATTTTCCATTGATAAAGTTTTCTTTGGTAAATTCGTGTTTTGTTGCAAAAGCTAAGACATAGAGCCTTTCATTTTCAAGTATTTTAAGGAACTTAGCCTTAGTCACACTACTGTTTGTTTTTTTGAACTCTTCGTAATATTTGTTCAACTCTTCTGAATTGTTAGTACTTAAGTTTTTTTCGAGAATTTCAGCAGAAATTTGAATTTGAGAACAAGCATCACGTATAGACGCACTAAAGCCGTCTTTCACTTGAATTATGTAAGTCTTCTTATCTTTTACATACATTAGGTCAAACAACTCTACCTTTCCTTTTTCGCTCTGCTTAAGAAAGACTTCGTCACCAAAATAGAATCCATTCTTTTTTGACTGTTCCTTGTTATAGATACCCTCTTTTTTAAAAGGCCAATCAATGAAAGGGATTTCTGTGGTCATAATATTTTTTCCACCGAAAGCTAGCTCTTCAAAGTCTTCCGACAGGCGTTTTAAAAATTCACCCACAATCTCATACCAATGACCATCGATAAAGAAATATGTTTTATTGCCAACTCTAATCTCTCCATGAAAATACTTCCACAGGCTGTCACTTATCGTGATACCGTTTTCATCTTCCTCAAAAGTCATAGGCATTTTAGAAAACCTATCCTTAAAAGTCTCAAAGCTTGTTTTATCTATTACAGCATTGTCGGCTTCACGTAACTTTATTAGCACTTCAGTTGCAGAGGGTGATTCATCTTGCCATTCAATACCATGGTGAATCTTAAAATTTATACCATACAGAAACTTCGTCATCTCCTTTGGGTGACAGAAATCAAAATCACACTCTTGGTTTGTTGATTTAACAAAGTCATATATATCTTTAAAGAGTGCATTTCGGAGGTCGTCTTTTTGTTTTTTACTGACCACCTCTTTGAGAGTATCTAAAAACCTGAACGTCTCATTTTGTGAATCGGTCGGATCCTGCAAGAGGAGACTTTGTATTTCTTTCACAACGCCAATAACCTGATCAATAGTAATTAATTTACGGAAAGTGAAGGAAGACTTAATATCTGCATTAAATTTCTTTCTCTTTCCGACTTGTATGAAGTCTGCTGGATATTCACTATTTTCAAGTATAGATGTATCTATATTTCCTGTAAGCTTTTTCCATACCTTTCCAAAAGATTCTCTGCGAGAAAAATTGTAACTTCTACGGAAGTTTCTTGACTGTGAATATACAGTACCTGTTAAATCTCGCATCTCCGCACTTTTAAAATCACCAGTAAGCATCCTTTTAGCTACCTCAAACGGGAATCTTTCGTTTATAAAACCATCTATGATGTGATAGCCCCCGCCACTTGTAATTGCATAGATATCCCCTTCATCGTAAATAAACAACACCAAATCCTTATTCCTGTTATCAAAAAGCTCACTCTTCTTTTCCTGCGTAATTTTATCGCTCAGTAATTTATCGAGAAAATTTGCCCAACCTTCAGAGTACCTCTCTTTTTGGAAAATCTTAATCTTCTTATCTTGATACTCGGTAATACCTAAAGTAACCTCCTTTAGTTCCTTACGTGATGTTAATATAATGGCTTCGATGATTTCATCTGTTGCCTTTCCAGCAAAGATATCAATTGTTGTATCAATCTTCCAAATGGCGATATTACTCTTTTTGTCTTTCTCTCTGGGCATTTAATTTGTTTGTATTTCATATCTAATTCATAAAACTTTGATATTAAATTGATACTAGTTTACGCTTGAAAATTCAGATGTAAAGGGCAACAAAACACAAAATCATTCAAGGCGAGAATTTGACATAGAGTTGTTTTACGTATTGTAATTTGACTCCCACACACGTGTTTACATGCAAAAGTACTACAATAAAAGACGTAGACATTAGAGACTACGGAAGTTTATTTTGAAAGATGGAGGTGTTGAAAAAAAACGAGAGTTACTTACTTGTTTTAAGAGTAAAATTTTGTTAAGTGATAAAATAATCTCCTTGTAAATTATTCTGAAAACTTTCCACCTGAAATATCAAAGAATCTTTCGAAAAATCCTACAAGTTTAGTAAGTACGTTCTCACGCTTTTGAGTTCTCTCTCCTGTCGGGGAAAACCGAGAAACAGGTGGTAATACTTTTGATATCGCAGTACCTGTTGTGGCAACATTACCGTCACGGAAAGCATTTTTAATAAACGCATACGTTGCATTACGATCAAGATCCTCAGTCGTGATAATTCTATCCAGTTCTTCAATCTTTTTCTCTTCAACGAATTTCTGCCAATCCTCATCAACGACCGCATGCATATCAAGAGATGTGACGAACTGATTGATTAAGTCTTTTTTATTACGCAACTCCACACTAGAATCTATTGCCTTATTGATATCAATAAGTAGTTCCTTATTTTTTATATGGTCTTCATGATAGGTCTTTATAAGACCTATCACATAATCAATGTTAATTTCAACTTGCTTGATAAGTTCCATTTCGAAGACGATATCATCATTTATATTTTCCTTATCTTCATCTGTGCTTTTACGAAATTCATTATACAAATCAATATACATACTATGGTAGTCTTGTACATCCCGATCAGTTAAAATTTCATCTTTTGCAAATTCATCGAAAGTAACAAGGATATTTCGAATACGCAAAACAGCTCCATATAGTTTGATGAAGTCTTTTTGGCTTTGTTCTCCTAATATTCTCTCACCCACAGGAAACTTTTCTAGCAACTCATCCACAAGACTCTTATATCCTCGAATTTCCCTATCACCGTCTTTGTATCCATTGTAGTAGTCAGCATATGCCTTAAGAAGTACGATACCACTTGCTTCTTTGTCACCAAAGAGTGCAATTGATTCATTTGTTGCTTTCTCTAAATTACGGAAACAAACAATATTTCCGAAAGTTTTTACACTATTTAAAATACGATTGGTTCTTGAATACGCCTGAAGAAGACCATGCAACCGAAGGTTTTTATCTACCCACAGGGTATTGAGGGTGGTTGCATCAAATCCAGTCAAAAACATATTGACCACAATAAGAATATCAATCTCCCTATCTTTTACCCTTTGACTCACGTCTTTGTAGTAGTTCTGAAACTTGTCAGACGAGGTGTCATAGGAGGTTCCAAACATTGCATTATAATCAACAATTGCACTATCAAGAAAATCCCTAGAACTAACATCTAGTTCACTTGTATCTTCAGGGCTTTCATCAATCATTCCATCAACATCCTCGTCGTTTGCGCCAAAACTAAAGATAGTGGCAACCTTTAGTTTCTTATCGCTCGCCTCTTGCGCTAACTGCTTTTTAAATTCTATATAGTACTTTTTTGCTACGTCAATAGAAGCAACAGTAAATATAGAGTTGAATCCTGCCATTCTACGATCTTTCAGCTTGTAAAAGCTGTTACGCTTTGTTTTCTGATCAAAATGTTCACGGATATATCGAACAATGTTTTCAAGGCGCTCAGGTGCTGCTAAAACTGCTTCACGGTCTATATCGCTTACTTTTTTATCTTCTATATTTTCAGCTTCACGAACTGTAGAAATATAATCAACCTTAAACGGCAGAACATTCTTGTCAGCAATCGCATCTACAATAGTATAGGTATGTAATTTCTCACCAAAAGCCTGTACTGTAGTTTTCAAATCAGGACGCCCTCCTGAAGAAGCATTTACAGCAAATATAGGAGTACCTGTAAATCCAAATATGTTGTAATTGTTGAATGCTTTTACAATAGATGCATGCATGTCACCAAATTGTGAACGGTGACATTCGTCAAAAATAAGCACCACATGACCATCAAAAATTGCATGATCTCCGTTACGCCCGACAAAACGATCTAGCTTTTGAATAGTCGTAATAATAATCCGAGAATTGACATCTTCAAGCTGTTTCTTGAGTACAGATGTACTGGTGTTACTATTCGCCGCACCTTTCTCAAACTTGTCATACTCCCGCATTGTTTGATAGTCCAAATCTTTACGATCAACCACAAAGATAACCTTGCTTATGTTAGGTAGTTTACTTACAAGCTGTGCAGTCTTGAAACTCGTGAGAGTCTTTCCTGATCCTGTTGTGTGCCATATATACCCACCTGCATCCATTGTCCCAAGCTTTTTGTAGTTGGTACTAATTTCAATCTTATTTAAGATTCTTTCAGTGGCGACAATCTGATATGGTCTCATGACCAAAAGGAGTCTCTCTGTGGTAAACACACAGTAGCGAGTCAAAATATTTAAAAGAGAATGTTTTGCAAAAAATGTCTTTGCGAAGTCTACCAAGTCAGTGATTGGTCTATTAGTTGCGTCAGCCCACCAACTTGTAAATTCAAAACTGTTACTTGTTTGTTTTCCTTTCTTGGCACCACCCTCATTTGTTTCTTTTATGTGTTGTGAACGAGTAGTATTACTATAATATTTCGTATGAGTTCCATTTGAAATAATAAAAAGTTGCACATATTCGAAAAGACCAGACGAAGCCCAGAAACTCTCTCTTTGATATCTATTTATCTGATTAAAGGCTTCTTGGATAGCGACACCTCGACGTTTTAGTTCAACATGAACTAAAGGGAGACCGTTTACCAATACTGTTACATCATAGCGATTCGCACGTTTTCCATCTTCGGTAGCGTACTGGTTTATAACTTGCAAACTATTGTTGTGAATATTTTGCTTATCAATGAGGTATACGTTCTTAACAGAACCGTCATCACGAGTCAGGTTCTTTACATGGTCTTCTTGTATGGTAGCAGTCTTTTCCTCGATACTTTGGTTAGGGTTCGCGATCTCGCTTACAAAAAATCGTTCCCATTCAACATCAGTAAAATCAAAGTTATTAATCTTTTCTAGCTGTTTTCGTAAATTAAGAACAAGATCTTCCTCTGAAGTAATTGTCACATATTCATACGCTTGAATTTTTAACTGCTCAACAAAAGCAACCTCGAGGTCTGCCTCGCTTTGATATTGAGCCACTCTTTTTGTATCAGGAATATACTCGGCAACCACAGTGCTATTTTGATTATCTGCTATTAAATTGTATTTATTATAGTCAGCCATGATGAAGAAGAGTTAAAGAAAAGTTAAAAGTTTACTTCGATAATATTCATATTGTGATCGGCGCGCTTTGAGTTCGGCAGGGAGACCGACAGAGATGTTATTTACCAAAGAATCAAACTTATCTAAGATTGATACAATTTGTCTCTGTTCTTCAAGCGGCGGAATTGGGATTTTGTAGTTTTTCACAGCATTGTCAGTTATAGCTGGGTAACTTGCTCCCTTTTGATTGTCTTCTATATATCTATAAAAACTCGGAAGTCCAAGGTGGTGATAGAGATAATTTGTTAATACTTTATTTTCATCAGGTCGTAAAACACAAAATCCTGTACTACAAATTTCGTCATTATATTCTGGAGAAATTATACAAAAGCGTTTAAGCGTTGGTCTTGTGGTTCCAAAAATTATATCATTGGTCTTTACTATTTTCTGAGCTCGACTTGGAGCCGTTTTCTTATTTACTTTTATAGTTTCAATAATCATATGACTATCTCTATCGACTGATGCTAAGTCAATATATTTAAATTCTTTCTCCTTATTTTCTGTCCATTTAATATTTTGTGTCGGCATACATAATTCGCTAATTGATATCCATTGTACCCCCCCCGCATCGCCAAATGTCAAAAGACTTGTACGATAATACTCGTACTGCTTCTTTCTTGCTTCTAGTTCTGCTTCTAGTTCTGCTTCTAGTTCTGTAAAACTATTAAGAATAGTTACTATTTCTTCTTGAATTACAAGTGGCGGAATTGGAATCTTAATTTTAGCAAAACGTTTTTTAGAAACGTTGAACCTTGTAACCCCACTTGCTGTTTTAGCAATTTGCTTCCTAGATTGCTCATCTCTAAATAAATATTTTAAAAATTCAGGTAGGAACAAATTTTTATCACGCAGTCGAAATCCAAAACAAAAGCTATTAAGATAAAGTGGGAAACCAACTTTCGTTGTTAAAACAGATGACATTCCACACTCATCAGGGGTCTCTGATGAACCGGTAAACAATACATCCCCGTATTCAATTCTATTTTGATTTTCTTCCTCGCCAACTTTTACTAGAGTATTTATATCAGTATTAACTGAGATATTAGAAAAAATATTCATATAAGTAACAAACTTTGCATTACCATTACTGAAATCGGTTTTGCTTTTACCAGAAAGACCACCATAAAATTCTCCAAGTTGACCCAGCTCTTTAAACTCTACGCCATTAGTGCAAAGTTCAGAGATTAATTTTTCAATTTTACTTTTATGTTTTTTCATATTATTTTCCTTCAATATCAGCCACCATTTTATCAATAGCTAGGCGTAGTTCGTTTTGTCTTGCGACGATACGAGCAATCTCAGTGTTGAGTTCCGTGATGTCAACCACTTCGCGAGTATCTTCTTGAGCTACATAACTTGAAATTGCTAGATTGTAGTCATTTTCTGCAATAATTTTATTGTCTACTAATTTTGCAAAATACTCGGCGTCTTTACGCTCAATATATGCATTTAGAATTTTCTTACGATTAACTTCACTAAACTTATTTTTATTTCCACCACGTACAAATTCAGCTGATGCGTCAATAAACAGTGTCTTGTTATCTTTCTTGCTCTTTTTTAAAACGACAATGCAAGTTCCAATGGTGGTACCAAAGAAAAGGTCAGGCGGGAGCTGAATAACAGCATCAATATAGTTGTTATCTACAAGATATTTACGGATTTTCTGTTCAGCTCCGCCACGGTATAGAACACCTGGGAATTCGACAATTGCAGCGGTTCCGCTTGTTGAAAGCCATGAGAGCATATGCATAGTAAACGCCAAATCCGCCTTACTTTTTGGTGCCAGTACACCAGCAGGCGAAAAACGAGGATCGTTAATCATTAACGGATTTGCATCACCTTCCCAGTTGATTGAATATGGAGGGTTGGAAACTATTGCATCGAAGGGTTCGTCATCCCAATGTTTTGGATCGGTAAGTGTATCACCATGTTCAATATCAAAATTATTATAGTTAATATCATGCAAAAACATATTGATACGGCAAAGGTTATAGGTCGTGATATTTATTTCCTGACCGTAAAATCCTTGTCGTACATTTTCCTTACCGAGAACTTTCGCAAATTTAAGAAGAAGTGATCCTGAACCACAACAAGGGTCATATACTTTATTAACTTCTTTTTTACCTACAGTGGTAATTTCTGCGAGAAGTTCACTTACTTCTTGGGGTGTAAAGAATTCACCTCCAGATTTGCCAGCATTGGAGGCATACATGGTCATCAGGTACTCATAAGCATCACCGAAGGCATCAATGGTGTTGTCTGAGTAATCGCCGAGTTTTAGGTCTCCAATAGCTTCAAGTAGTTTTACAAGTCTTTTATTTCTACCCTCAACATTGTTACCGAGCTTGTTTGAATTTACATCAAGATCGTCAAAAAGTCCCTTGAGATCGCCTTCGCTATCAGAACCTTTTGCTGAATTTTCAATAGTATTAAAAACATTTGACAGAGTTTCATTTAGGTTATCATCATTACGAGCATTTTTTCGAACATTAAAAAAAAGTTCACTTGGTAGAATATAAAACCCTTTTTCTTTTACTGTATCAGCTCTACCAAATTCGGCTTCTTTATCTGAAAGAGTAGTGTAATCAAAATCTTTCTTACCAGAACGCCGTTCATCGGCATTAATATAATTAGTAAGATTTTCACTAATGAAGCGATAGAAAAGAATTCCTAAAACATATTGTTTAAAATCCCAACCGTCAACACTTCCACGAAGATCAGTGGCAATTTGCCAGATAGCGCGATGAAGTTCAGATCGCTCTTGCTCTTTGGTTGTATTTTGTTTTATATCTTTAGTGGTCATATTTTTATGTCTTCATCATCAATCCGTCTTCGTCTATCGTCCAATATTTCTCCTTCAAACTCAAAATATAATGTTCCTTGTGGTCGTCTTTGGTAACCCAATAATTCCATAGCAAAAGTCGATAGACTACTTATCTTGTCTCCAATTTTTATTTTGTCATTTTCCACAACCTCAGCAACAATATTTGAATCTCTGGTGAATGTTAGCTTTGAGCCAACAGGTATATTATATTGAGCAAAGTGAAATCGTGACCGCCTTTCTTTTGCTTCGTCAACTTCTTTTTCTTGTTCTTTAGTCAGACCGCTATCAATTTTTTCTTCTTGTATTTCGACTCGTTTCAGAGCTAACGTTGCGTATTCTGGGTTCATCTTAAAAAATTCACGACTATCTCTTGCTCTACGATCGGCAAAGATTGAATGTAGCCATTTTTCTTCCTTTTCTGCATTTTCTACAGTTGCAGCATAATATACTTCAAAAGGTAGAGGTGTACCAGTTCTATCTAGTTGCTTGAGCCTTTCCTTGACGTCACCATGAGTAAAGCCAATCTTTACATATTCAGGCATTGATTCATTTTTTAAGATATATACGATTTGATTCATAAATTATTTTAAAAGTTCATTAGTGGATACACCCAAAACCTTTGCTAGATTAGCGATAGTTGAGAGAGTTGGATTGTTTTTTCCATTTTCAATATTACTTACAAAAGATCTATTTACACCAAGTGTTTTGGCAATCTCTATTTGAGTAATATTCTTCTTGATTCTTATTTTTTTGAGATTTTCTCCCAACCTTTTTGAATCTTCGTTCATATATAGGAGTATATCATAAGTTGTTGCAATATAAAGCAACAAAAAACACTCTTGTTTTGAGAGTGATTTTTGTCTTAAAATTAGCTATCTTTGAGCTAACTCAAATTGGCTGCGAGACCTGGACTCGAACCGTCTCAGTAGCCCTTGGCCTGTCATCTGTGAAAATCACTTGACTCTCACGTTGCGTCATAGTTTAGAATTTGCTAGCGTGTGGTCGACACCACCCTATGCAATCAACTCATATGAAATACACCGTTCAACAACTTGCAACACTTGCGGATATTACAGTCCGTACTCTGCACCACTATGATGCTATCGGGCTTCTTCCCCCTGCTCACGTAAAGGCAAATGGCTACCGAGAGTATGGTGAAGCTGAGCTACTGAAGCTCCAGCAGATCATGTTTTTCCGTGAGCTTGAATTTCCCCTTGAGGAAATAAAAAAGATTCTGAACAATCCAGAGTTCGATATGAGCGCTTCCCTTCTCGATCATCGAAAACTCATCGAGTTCAAGAAAAAAAGAATGAGTGATCTCGTGAAGACCATTGATAAGACATTACAAAAAATTAATTATAAAAAATCTATGGCTGACAAAGACTTATACGACGGCTTTTCTTCACAAGAGGAAGCCGATGCTGTGGCAAAGGAAGCAAAAGATCGCTGGGGAAATACGCTCGCATACAAACAATCGGAAGTGCGATACGCAAAACTATCTAAAGAAGACAAGCTACGTATCAAGGAAGACAGCGAAATACTCTTAAAGGAAATCGTATCTTGTATGGATAAAGGAGCTACGAGCCCACAGGTGCAACATCTCATAACTAAGCACTATGCGAGCTTGCGAACCTATTACGAGCCAAGTATTGAAATATACCGAGGTTTGGCCGATATGTATGTCGGTGATCCACGATTCAGTGCGTACTTCGAAAAATACCACAAAGAACTACCGAAATTTATGAGAGATGCAATGCATGTGTATTGTGATTCACATACACGGTAATCAAAAGGCACCTAACGTTGCAAAACCACAATCCGATGATGATTCTCAGCATAACAGACGCCGTCGTACGAGAAGCGCCGGACACGGACATCACGCTTGCCGCCCGCGTGCACACGCGCATCTGCAATAAAGAATTCATTCCCCACCTTGAAAAGGAATCGGAAATAGGTCCAAACATCTCCCTCAAGCATAAAGTCTTTCGCATTATTCACCACGAAACCTTTGATCTGTGCGGTGGTGAGACACAAACGATCGAGATTTTGGCCAAAACTGCCAAAAATCTTTTGATAATCAGCGTCCTCGATTTGCTCGTACACTTCGACATTCATTTCTTTAGTCGCTTGTTCTG
>JAYTSY010000027.1:0-52077 GCA_043745355.1 bacterium | reverse complement strand
CTTCCATTTCATAGTGATTGAATTAATATGTGAAATGGTACTACGGGGGGTGTCATTCTTGCTTTGGAGGGGTGCACTTCTTGCTTTGGTATTACAGAATGGAATAACCAATAGACAAAAAGAGAATGGCGACGTAGAATCTAAGAACATTACTTAATAAAAATCAATGACTACACCAGAGAACCCACTGACAGCCACCGATCCTAAGAAAATGAGCATAGACCAGATGCTTAATCAGAGAGGTTTCGCTGAATTCCTCGGTGAATTCGATGCAAAGACAGGAGAAAACAGTAATAAAGATATTGAAGCTGGCGACGAAGAAAGCCTTAGGGTAAGATTTGAATCATTTTCAAAAAGTGAAGGCACCAAACGGGAAATAAAAAATTTGTTCAAAAACGAGATAAGGAATGATATTGGGGTGACATTGGAAGATGCAGATTATGAAGCAATAGATGCCTATATAAATAAGGAAAGGATTGAAGGTCCCGAGTATGTGGCACATCTGGCTGAATCGCTAGAGACATTCCAGAGAGACAAGGTCATAATTGCTGAAAAAGAAGGCGAATTGAAAACAATTGATAGTGCATACCAAGCAGAACTCGCACAATTGGGGGGTGGAGATGCTATTCGAGCAGCTCACCAACTAGCGACTGAACAGGCCGCCATAATGAATGCCTATAAAAATGAAACTGGCTTTTTTGAACAATGGGGAAACGCTATAAAAATTGGCGGTGAAAAGAATTCGGGCGTGATAAGTCGAATTGGAAATTTCTTGAGGCTGAATGTAGATAAGACAATTGAAGCCGAAACAGAGCGCCTCAATAAAGAAATAGAAAAATATATCAAAGATGTACAACCGCTTCATGACCTTGATAGACAAAAGGCTGAGCTTAAGAGAATAAAGGAAGGATCAGAAGAAAGATTTCTTGCTCTAAAAGGAATCATAATGAAACAGGTAGACAAGGAAGGTAAAATTCAAGCTGCGGCAAAAAAGAAAATTACCGCAGACATAACTTCACTTCTAAATCCAGCTGTTGGTAAAAAGCGTACTCTAGAAGATGCAGAGAAGGCTCAAGCAATATTGGAAAAGGTAAAAAAAACAACAAGTGCGTCATCTTTAGAATATGTACCTGAAGACGAAGTAGACGCAATGCAAAAAGAGTTAGATGCTGCGATTCAAGAGGACTTCTCAAAGGAAGTTGAGGCTGTTATTAATGGCAAAGATTTGAAGGATCAGGAAAATGCGCTTGATAAATTGAAAAAATCTCTTGCTAAATTCACTACAAAACAAAAGCTGGGCTCAAAAGAAGGCAAGGATGCGAAAGACTTTATTATTAGCACGCTCGAATTAAAAAAAGCGTCTGTTACTGATGCTGCCAAGAAAATTTTTCTTACTGCTATCATCACCAGCCTTCGCAAGACCTCATAACCAAATATCATGACTACTACCCTAACCCAATTCAACACAGTAGAACTTGAAGCTCTTCTTGAGAAACATGATTTTGTGGGAGCAAAGAAAATAATCGATGAAGTGATTGACCAGGATTTGACCAAAGAAGAGAAAGGCGCAGCGTATGTAAAGCTCGCTACAATCTATTTGAATATGACAAACAAAATAAATGCCCAATACATTCAACAGCTGGATAATGCACTTGCACTCTCAAAAAAATTAAAATTGTCAGAAAAAGGATTTGAAAAAACTATTAAAACTGAAGAAATAAAACAGCAACTCGCGGAGGACTCAAAGTAAAGATGTTTTAAGAAGTAGGTGTGTGATATAGTTTTCGCACATGAACGAGGCAGATTATTTGAAAGGCTTGAATCAAGCACAGCGGGACGCGGTCGAGACGACTGAGGGCCCGCTTTTGATTTTGGCTGGTGCTGGAGCAGGGAAGACCAAAACTATCACGCATCGTATTCTGCATTTGATCAAAAAAGGGGCGTTGCCTGACGAAATCCTCGCTATCACATTTACGAACAAGGCGGCAAAGGAAATGCGAGAACGAGTTATGAAACTGATCGATAGTGATCGGGATCTCAATTTGCCGCTCTCAGGTGTTGCCCAAGGATTCTTCTCGGGCAAGGGACGTCCATTTCTCTCGACATTTCACTCCCTCGGAGTTTTGATCA
Source organism: bacterium (assembly GCA_043745355.1). GTDB lineage: Bacteria > Patescibacteriota > Minisyncoccia > Phycocordibacterales > CAIZLB01 > JBDKLC01. The sequence goes on along the minus strand of JAYTSY010000027.1, from coordinate 49,947 downwards.
TAAAAGAATTTGGCACCATGATCGGGGTGCCCCGACACTTTGCCATATACGATAGGAGTGACTCTAGATCTGCAATCAAAGACGCAATTGTCATGGCTGGACATGACCCGAAAAAAGTAGAACCGAGCAAGGTGCTTAATATCATTTCAAAAGAAAAAGGGAATTTCGTTGGACAGCTCGAATATGAAGCTAAAAACTCTGATGATTACATGGGCGCGATCGTTGCGGAAGTATGGAGAAATTATGACGGTATTTTGAAAAAGGATAAGGCACTCGATTTTGATGATTTACTTTTCAAAGCAACTTCGCTCCTCGCCTCAAATGAGCAAATCCGCTTACATTATCAAAAACGATGGAAATATATACATATAGATGAGTATCAAGATACAAATGAGGTGCAGTATGTGCTCGCGAGACTCCTTGTCGGAGAAACTCATAATATTGCGGTTGTGGGGGATGGCGACCAATTAATTTTTTCGTGGCGAGGAGCGAATCTTAAAAACATCTTACGTTTCGAAGAAGATTATCCTGAAGCAAAAGTAGTATTGCTTGAGGAGAATTATCGTTCAACTCAGACGATCCTCGCCGTTGCTAACGATATCATTTCAAAAAATATTCATCGCAAAAAGAAAAATTTGTTTACAAAGAATGTCGAGGGAGAAAAAATCACATTATATAGTGCTTACGATGAAGGGGATGAGGCAAGCTTCGTAGGGAATGCCGTGCGCGATTTGATTCGTGATGATGTATCTCCCGAAGAGATTGCGGTGCTCTATCGCGCTAACTTCCAATCGCGCGCACTCGAGGAAGCGTTCCTGACAAAAAATATTCCGTATCAATTGCTTGGAACAAAATTCTTTGAACGAAAAGAAGTGAAGGATTTACTTTCATATGCCCGACTTGCACTGAACCCTGACGGAGCTGCAGATATCAAACGTGTGATCAATACGCCTGTGCGTGGTATCGGCAAAGTTAGTCTACTTAAAATACTCGAGGGGAAAGAAAATGAATTGCCGGCGGGTACGCAATACAAAGTCGCTGAGTTCAGGCGACTGCTCGAGACGATCAGACTAAAAAGTGAGAATGAGAATCCATCAGCAGTTATCAAATATATTTTGACGGCATCCGGCATGGAGAAAATGCTAGAAGAGGGGAAGGACTCTGATGATGAGCGACTAGAGAATGCAAAGGAGTTAGTGACACTTGCTACCAAATACGACGCAATGCTTGACGAAAATGGGCTACACACTCCTGGTATGGAAAAACTTCTCGAAGAAGCGGCACTCGCGAGCGATCAGGACAGTCTCGAAGAAAATGTGCCTGCGGTCAAATTGATGACAGTGCATTCGTCAAAAGGATTGGAATTCGATTATGTATTTATCACAGGAATGGAGCAAGAACTATTTCCACATGTGCGTGGAAATGAAGAATCATTATCTCCCGAAGAATCAGAAGAGGAGAGGAGACTCTTTTACGTTGCGCTCACTCGTGCGCGCAAGAAGATTTACCTCGCATACTCGAACGTCCGGACAATATTTGGAAGTAAACAAGTCAATCTGCCCTCCGAGTTCTTGAACGATATCAGCAGTCTATATATAGAGTCCGAAGAAAGAGTTTCTGGTATAAAGTCCATTTTCATTGATTTTTAGGTCTTTTTCACGGATACTTCAGGCTATCTATGGTATATGCCAAAAAATCACTCGGGCAGAACTTTCTACGCTCGAACAAAGCGCTAAGACAAATTGTTGAATCTGCCGCTATCGTGAGAGGAGAAACGGTACTTGAAATCGGACCTGGTGAAGGGGTTTTAACCGAAAGCTTGATGTTTGCCGGGGCACACGTCATCGCCATAGAAAAGGACGATCGTCTCATCCCTATACTCGAGGAGAAATTTGCAAAAGAGATTGCGGAGGAGCGACTGACGCTTATACATGGCGACGCGCTGGCAATTCCATTCAAGGATTTACGATTGCGGAGCGGAGAATTCAAGGTGGTAGCCAATATTCCATACTATATAACAGGATTGTTGTTACCCATGATACTCGGAGGTAGTGTCCAGCCGTCACGTGCGGTGGTACTCGTTCAAAAAGAAGTAGCGGTCCGTATCGTTGCACGTGACAATAAAGAGAGCATTCTCTCTATGAGTGTCAAAGCATACGGCACACCACGTCTCGTAGATACAGTTCCAGCCGGCGCCTTTGTTCCAGCGCCTTCTGTCGATTCTGCAATCCTCGAAGTGTCTAACATCTCCAAGCGATTTTTCACCGAGGCGCCGGCCATTTCCGAATCTGATTTTTTCTCCACCCTCAAACTCGGTTTCGCTCACAAACGCAAATTGCTCCGAGCCAACCTCGCTCTCACCGATGCACAACTCGAATCAATTCAATTACCGATTAAATCACGTGCTGAAGACATCACACTCACAGATTGGAAAAACCTCACGCACATCAGTTCACAAATCTAAAAAAAATTTGATACAATAAACATATCTTGCAACTTCCCGGAAGAAATGTTCTCATACTCGGTGCCATCTGCCTCTCGATCATCGGCGGTGTTGTTTCATATCAAATAGCAGATAATATTCGCAATCGATCAATTCATAAAAATGCAGGCATTGTCGCTTCTATAAACACCACCAATCCAACTACAAAAATACAAGCATTACTCGCTCAGACGCAAGCAGAGCAAATCGCAACGACGACAGTTAGTCCATTCACACCCCTTCCTGGAGATACCCTCACAGAGAGACTCTCAAAAAATTTTTTCAGTTCATACGCACAAGCTCAAGTATCAAATTCAGGTAATAGTGCGGATGATGCTGCGCTCGCCAACAACGCTTTAGCAAGCGTGGACACTAGCAAAATGCCTAAGCAGAAATATTCCATTGCAAATATGCAAGTTGTTGCTAATGGCACCACAGCAGATCTAAAAGCATATGGAAATCTTTTTGCTTCAATACAAATAAACGGGTTCAAGCCTGTCAAAGATCACCCCGAACTCTATAACACTAACCTCGCAAAACTTGCCGCAGTCTATGGTGCGATAGGGGAACAACTCAAAAACATGCAAGTACCTATCGCGGTTTCCAATCAACACCTTGAAATCGTTAATGACTATATTTTAGCCAAAGACCTTTTTCCAATGATTGATCAACAATCAAAAGATCCACTAAAAGCTCTACTTGCAGTCCGAATGTTTAAGGATTCTGACGGGAGACAAGAAGAGATGTACACAGAGATTGCCTCATACTTTTCTTCGAATGGTATACTGTTTGATGATACAGAGCCTGGTAGTTTTTGGTCAACTTTCCAACAATAATATGAAACGTGTCGCTACACTTGTACTTTCGCCACTCCTCATCGTAGGCCTCATTCTCGGTACTTCTTTTTCAGCGATACCCGCTCCTCTCCTGGCCGCTACAGAAACTGTTGTTACGGGGGCTTCCGGACAGCCAGTAAATGCACAGGCTGCCGCTTACAGACAAGGCATTAACACTGACAAGGGCACAAAGCAAAGTAATGGTGCGGCAAATGTTGCTGGCAAAGCCGTAGCATGTTCAGCTGGTCAGATATTGGCCAATTTGCTTACCTCTGCAATTTCAAAAGGTGTGAGCACTCTTACGAATAAAGTGGGATCACAAGCGAAAGCAGCCCAAAAAGTCCCTGTAAACCCCGACGGTACCGCAATAGAGAGGGCAATCAGCTTACATTCAAGCGCAACTGTGGGAGGTACTGACCCATCAGGTTTTGCCCTCATTGTCCCTGGTTGGGATTCGATCGCGTGGTGTATCATTAATAGCATCATCGAGTACCTTGTAGATTCGACCATTGCATGGGCTCAAAATGGTTTTAATGGCAATCCTGCTTTTGTAACTAACCCTGAAGCCTTCTTCCAAGGCATCGCCGATCAGGAAGCTGGGGCGTTTCTTCAAGAAATTGGCTCTAAAGCAGCAGGGGGTCTTAATGTTTGTAAACCATTTCAGGCACAAATCGTCATAAACCTCTCACGGAGTTTTGGAAATAGCGGTGGTGAAAAAGGCCTTAGTTGTAGTTTGAGTACAATTAAAAATAACTATCAAGGCTTTGTAAATGGAAATTTTAACAATGGAGGCTGGGCAGGGTGGTTTGAATTGACCCAAAACGATGCAAATAACTTTTATGGAGCTACCATAAAAGCCAATAGTATATTGGATAATAGGGTTGCAATAAAGAATAATACGGCCACCCTTGAGCTCGGCTGGAATAAAGGCTTTCTTAGTTTCAAGCATTGTGGAGACAAAACAGATCCTGCAAATCCTAAAGATTGTGTGACTGATACCCCGGGAACGCTTATCCAAAGTTCTCTTGAAAAGAGTTTGAATCTTCCGAAGGATCGCCTCGTTCTTGCTCAAAAATTTGATCAATTAGTCACTGTTCTTGTAGATCAATTGATACAGGTTGCACTTAATAAAGTGTTGACGAGCAACTCTACGCAGAAAACACAATAAACAGAGGAAAAAGTCATTGAATGGAAATGAAATGGGCGTTATACTGAAAGCACGTTCATGCTTGTAAAACAAAAAATCGGGGTGGTGGTTTTTGGTATCTTGATGCTAGTTAGTTTTGTGGTGGCGGTGGTTCCGGGGAAGGTGGGTGCATCAACCTTTAAACCGGCAGTTACTGATACAAATATTAACTCTACTATTCTTGGGGTGACAACAAAACTTCAGTCGTACACTTCACAAGAAATTCTTAGTAAATTAGCCGATGGAAAATTTAGCGGCAACCTTAATAATGAACAATATTATCTTACAGATGGAAAAACAATTGCAATATATGATCGTGGTTCCACTTATGGCATCACAAACACAACAGATTCGAGTACAACAAAATTAATTGGCGTTATAACCCAAGATGGAAAATACCGAGAACTTACGGCACCTATCTTAAAAGACGGAACTACAGCAGATGTAGCAAATCAGGCTATCAATGAGGCAACAACTCTTGCTGGAAAAAATTATGATGCGGCAACAGAAATTTTTATTAAAGATCCTGGAAGCACTGACGCATCTATAGCTAAAGCAAATAATGATATTGCACTAAGAACACAGATATCTCGACTTAATCAAGCAATTGAATACGAGAAAACTCACAATAATGACCCAGCTACGGTTGCTGAATTAACAAAAAGGAGAGATGAGATTCAATCTCGAAAAACAGCACTTGATGCAGGAGCTAAATCTGGTAATCTTGAGCAACAAAATAATCATAATACAACTGATCCCCTTTGGTGTATTGGTTTTGGAAATATAATAGGAAAGGACAGCCACACCGGCATCAACATCGTCGGCTGTGCTGCGCAAATCGGCCAGCTATTACTCAAGGGCTCCGCTTGGGTCCTCTGGCTTGCGGCATACATGTTCGACTACACACTCGACTACACCCTCAACTTTAAAAACCTTGTTACCAATATTCCCATCGTCGACATTGGTTGGAAAATTTTGAGAGATGTCTCAAATATATTCTTTATCTTCCTCCTACTGCTCGCTGCAATCGGGATTATCGTTGACAACAAAGCAATAGGATCAAAATCCATGATTCCGGGAATCATCATGGCTGCTGTATTAATTAACTTTAGTTTGTTTTTTACAAACATTGTTATTGATGCTTCAAACATATTAACTCTCCAGTTTTATGGACAGATGCGAGGAACTGATCCATCGGCAGCTCCCACTAATGGCAAAGTGACAGGTGTAGCGGCGGCATTTATGCAAGGATTAAATCTAACCAGTCTTTACAATGCCCAAGGTGGTGAAAATGACTTAGCCACTAAATCATTAGGAGCACAAGCGGGTAATGCATGGAATATTGCCCTCGTAGGATTTGGCGGATCAGTGCTTATTCTCATAACGGCCTTTGTCTTTTTTGCTGCCACTATATTATTTCTCATACGAGCGGTTGTGTTTATTTTCTTGATGATCACGTCACCAATATTTTTCCTTGCTATGGCAGTACCGAGTGCTCAAATTAAAGATCAAGCAAAAAAGTGGCAAACGACCCTCACCAATCAAGCTTTGTTTGCGCCGACATACATGTTGCTTACATTTATTGTAGTGAAAGCTGTAACGTCAAAAGCAGCGACAGGTCTTCATGGAAACTTTTCATCTCTATTCACCTCAAGCGGGGGAGCAGGCATTGAAACGGCAGTTAGCTTCTTTGTATTGATTATGTTCATGATTGGAACACTCAAAGTATCAACAACATTTAGTGTTGCAGGTGCAAAAACTGTTGATGGATGGGGAAAAAATACAGGGACTTGGGCGAGGAATACGCTGGTGAGAAATACTGCTGGCACTGTTGTGGGTGGACTTGGATCTCGATATGCAAATAGTGGAATCGCGAGAGCTTGGGCCTCTACGCCGATACTTGGAACATTGTTTGGTGGAAAAGCTGCACTTCGTGGTGCCAACGCACTTACAAATGCAAAAATTGGTGGTCAGAGTTATAAAGATAGAATTTCTGAAAAAACAAAAGCAGACGCAGAAATGGCTAAACAGATCCAAGATCGAACTGTTCGACGTGGATGGACTGAGAGTGATGCAGCATACAAAGATCGTTCAAAGAAAATTAAGGATAATGACAAAGCTCGGGCAGCAAGATCACTCGGTCTTAATGAAAATGGTGAGACTACTTCATGGCTTGGTCTTTCTCATGCATCAAGAACAGCCCGAGTCAAAGCTCAAGCTGATTTCATGAAGGGAAAAACAAAAGAAAAAGATCTTGAGGAACAGAAAGAACAGATTAAAGAGATTACTATTAAGCACTTAGAAACTATCAATGCTAACAGTAATATTACAATAACAAGTGGAGATGGGGGAAAGGCAATTACAAATGATAATGGAAATCTCGCAGAGCTTAAACCTAAGGATGTTGAAAGAGCTCAAGAGGAATTTGATAAAAAAGTAATGAGTGGGAATTTTGATTCGTTATCCACTCTTGGTAAACTGAAATTTGATGTCGATACAAAAAGAGCCGCGATGTCTGGTACAAAATTAAGAGACGCTGGTACACTTGAAGTACAAAAAAGAGAGGCTGATGATGCAGAGAAAAAACTACAATATGAGATTGCAAAAACAAATTCAAGTTTGGCGAAACTTAGTCAGTTAGCAATTAAAACAGCGAAGAGTGACAACGAAGATACTGCAAAAATACTAGCTGCCTTAGAAAAAGAAGGTAAAAAATAAACATGAACAAAACCCCTCTCGAAAACTTTATATCCCGACTACAGGAACTTCCCCTCGACATCCGAGAAGGCGTCCTCGCCGTTGACTTCCTCGCTGCCCTCCAAAAAATCCAGACCCAATATCGCCTCCATATCGACCAAGGCGCCCTTCTCGAAGAGCTCACTTTCAGGCTCATGCTTGGCGACATTACAGAAGAGCAGTATATGAAGGACATGCAAAACGAGCTTCATATTAACCAAGACCAATCCAATCTCCTCGCCAATGCTATAAACGAAAATATTATTGAGCCCATCAAAATCGAGATAGAACGCATCGAGAGAGAAAACGTGCTCATTGAATCTGTAGATGAGCAACCAGAAGCTATCGCTGAAACACCTGAGTATCATGCAACACTAAAATCTGAGGATATTTTGGCTGAAATTGAAAAGCCTACAATTAGTCCTACAATTAGTCCTACAATTAGTACAAAAATGGCCCCTCCTTTTGAAACAACACCACTTCCTCCACCATCAGTGCCATCAGTCGTTGCTCCCATTATTGAACCTGCAGTCGCACCTGTTGCCCCGATTGCCCCAACCCCTTCAGAAAACATTGCCACCAAACTTGACCAAACAATGTCAGCTCCTCTCTCAAGCAAGCCTACTGAAATAAAGCACAGCCTCGATCCATATCTCGAACCAGTAAACTAATAATGAAATATCAAGTACCACAATTTATTGAAGTAGAAGATAAAATATTCGGCCCTTTTACATTCAAACAGTTTGCATATCTTGTGGGGGGAGCAGGCACATGTTTTCTCGCATACAGATTTCTTCCAATTTACATTGGAATATTTATCATTATTCCCGCTGGAGCCCTTTCTGGTGCATTGGCGTTTTACAAAATGAATGGGCGTGCATTTATCGAAGTACTCGAATCTGGTTTCAATTATCTCCTCGGCAACAAACTCTATATATGGAAAAGGGTAGATAAAAAACCGGAAGAAATACACGAGGCCGTCGAGCTTGCAAAAGAAGCTGCCGGTCTCTATGTACCTAAACTCTCTGAGAGTAAACTAAAAGACCTGACATGGAGCCTAGATATCAACGAAACCATCTACTCAAGAGACTCAAAGAAACTGCAGGTGGGTAGCGGAATGCCTCAACGGGGTCCGCGTGCGTTGTAATCTGTGTTATTATTTCAGATATGGCACAAGTTAATGCTGCACCCACACAATCCTTTGTCCCAGTAAAAGAAGTACGTGATGGCGTACTTATATTGAAAGACGGCGGTATGAGAGCTATCCTCCTTGCTTCATCTCTCAATTTTGCCTTGAAATCGGCCGACGAGCAGCAGTCAATCATTTTTCAATTTCAAAATTTCTTAAATTCACTCAACTTTTCGGTGCAAATTTATGTTCAATCGAGGCGATTGGATATCAGACCCTACATTGCCCTTCTCGAACAGCGTCAGAAAGAGCAAGTAGGGGACTTGATGAAAATGCAAACAAGGGAATATATAGAATTCATCAAGAGCTTCACCGAATCGACCAATATCATGACTAAGAGCTTCTTTATTGTAGTGCCTTACAATCCGTCACTCATTGGCGGAGGAACCAGAAGTCCTATTTCAAGCGTCACTTCGATGTTTGGAAATAAAAAATCAAAAGAAGAGGCAAAAACTGAGGCTACTAGTACATTCGAGGAGCATCGTAGTCAACTCCAACAGCGCATGGATGTGGTAGAACAAGGCCTCGTGCGATGCGGTATACGAGTAGTTGAGTTGGGGACCGAGGAACTCATTGAACTTTTTTATAAAATATTTAATCCAGGAGATGTAGACAAGCCAATACACGTGGCATAATTAAAATACTATGGGACTTCTCGATTTTCTAAAAACAAAACCAACCACTGCGCGTAACCCGATCACCTCGATCTTGCCTTCTGAGATCTATCAGTCAGGTGTACTCGAGTTGCAAGATATCATTGCGCCATCTGCACTCAAAGTAAGTCCGCGCTCGTTAAACCTTGGTGACAAAATTGTTCGCACATTCTTTGTTATTTCATACCCTCGATTCCTTTCTGAAAGCTGGTTTGCACCTATCATCAATCTCGATAAAATTTTTGATATTTCTATTTTTATTCATCCAATTGATACTGCTGCAGTACTGCGCACTTTCCAGAAAAAAGTAGCCGAAGTGCAGAGCCAAATTCATATCAGGGAGGAGAAGGGACTTGTGCGAGATCCAATGCTCGATACGGCATATCAAGACCTCGAAACACTTCGAGACAATTTACAGCAGGCTCAAGAAAAAATATTTGATGTTGGGCTTTATATTTCTATTTATGGAGACAACGAGGGTGATCTCGACAAACTTGAATCTGAAATCAAATCCATACTCGAAGCGAGTCTTGTGTATGTAAAACCCGCACTTTTTCAGCAAGAGCAGGGTTACAAGAGTATTTTACCTATTGCAGACGACCAACTTTCTGTGCATTCAAAACTGAACTCTTCTCCGCTTTCAAGCATGTTTCCATTTATCTCTTTTGACCTTACATCTGATAAAGGAATTTTATATGGCATCAATCGCCACAACTCATCACTTATTTTGTTTGATAGGTTTTCACTTGAAAACTACAACTCTGTAACGTTTGCAAAGGCTGGTTCTGGAAAATCATATGCAACAAAGCTTGAAATTCTTCGAACACTGATGTTTGATACTGATGTTATTGTTCTCGACCCGGAAAAAGAATATGAATATATGGCTGAAGCTACCGGCGGACGATACTTCAATATCTCGCTCACCTCGGAACACCATATTAATCCATTTGACTTGCCGCACGCTCGCGAAGACGAATCGTCCGCCGACGTACTGCGATCGAACATTGTAAGTCTCGTAGGACTCTTCCGTATCATGCTCGGAGGACTTACTCCCGAGGAGGATTCAATCATTGATCGAGCTATCAGTGAAACATACGCCCTCAAAGATATCACTCCGGAATCAAATTTTGCAACAACTGAACCACCTCTCATGTCGGACTTCGAACTTGTACTTGCCGGTATGGAAGGAGGGGAGTCGCTCGTACAGCGCCTTACAAAATACACAAAGGGCACCTGGAGCGGATTTATCAACCGCCCATCAAACGTTGATATCAATAAAAAGTTTGTGGTTTTTTCACTCCGAGATATGGAAGACGAGCTCAAACCTGTGGCGATGTACATCGTCATGCATTTTATTTGGAACTCAGTTCGAAAAGAATTAAAAAAGCGCCTTCTTGTTATTGATGAAGCATGGTGGATGATGAAATCAGACGACACGGCATCATTTCTCTACGGACTCGCTAAACGAGGACGTAAATATTATCTCGGCCTCGCCACAATCACCCAGGACGTCGAGGATTTCCTCAAATCTCCGTACGGACTTCCGATCATTACCAACTCTTCAATTCAAATTCTTCTCAAACAATCTCCTTCCTCAATCGATATTGTTCAAAAGACATTCAACCTTACTGACGAAGAAAAATATCTTTTGCTTGAATCTGATGTAGGAGAGGGAATTTTCTTTGCCGGACTTAAACATGTAGCCATCAAAATTATTGCTTCATATACCGAAGACCAAATTATTACATCAAATCCTTCACAAATCCTCGCAATAAAAAAAGCAAAAGCTGACATGGCTGAGATGCAAGAAAATGCTGCCTCCCCAAATCTCGGCAAAATGGCAGGTAATGCAGATAACCCACTAGCAAACGAACATGGAAACGGAAATAACTTATAGGATATCAGCGGGGAAGGAGGCCGAGATGAAAGCTGTGGCTTACGCGGTATATGGCGCAAATTTTCTGATTGAATTAATTCTTGACTGGGTCGGGATTGGAGAAATAGTGAGCCCGGTTTTTATGGCCATTATGTATGCTGCCTTTGCATTATGGTTTAATCGCCTTGGAGTCAAAATATTAGGAGGCAAGGTAACAGGAAAGTTTCTCTTTAGCATGATTATTTCTGTTATCCCTATAGTAAATCTCTTTTATTTTTCTCTTGGGAAAAGTGGCCTTCCGATGCCCGGAATTGTAAAAACTGTGGAAAAAATAATTGCTCTTACAAGGGAAGAAGATGAGGAGAATGCAAAAAGCAGCAAACGTCCCGACAGGCATGCGCGGCCTTCTTTTAGAAGAGGCAATGGTGCGCGCCTAGAAAACAACAACGAGCCTTCCGCCTAAAATAGGGTGTGGTATTATTATAGTAATGAAAGGGTACTTTTTTTCAATACTTCTCACAGCTTTTCTTTTGAACGGCACGGCTGTTTTTGCACAGGAAGCTAACTTATCCATCCCTGGCCAAATTCCTGATATTCAGGAACAGATTTCAGTTGATATCAGCCCAACAATTCCAAGGCCTGGTGATGAAGTAACTATCAATATTGAAGCCTATGGTACTGACTTAAATCGTGCGTTCGTCAGTTGGACGTTTAATGGCAAGAAACTGCTTTCAGGAACAGGTGAAAAACAAGTCAAATTCTACGTCGGACAGGTGGGATCAACAAATACCGTCAATCTCTCTGTAACACCCGTCAATGGACCTGCTATAGTCAAAACATTTTCATTTACCCCTGCTGAAATAGATATGCTATGGGAAGCTAACACCTACACACCTCCTTTTTATAAAGGAAAAGCATTATTTACACCCCAAGCCGAGGTTACGTTTGTAGCAATTCCAAATATGATTGCCAAAGGCAGTCGTGTCTCACCCTCTCAAGCAGTTTACAAATGGAAAGTTGGTTTTGATGTTCAAGGAGATAAGTCAGGGTACGGTAAAAACACATTTGTTTTTAATGGGCCAATTATATTGAGAGACAACAAGGTAAGCGTTGAGGGATATTCATCTGCCGACTCAGGGGTTGCGGGAACTGGTTCATACGTACTTCAAGCAAAAGATCCTTCGGCACTCATATATGAAGACAGTGCCTTGTATGGAGTATTATTCAATCGAGCGCTGTATGGACAATACCAAATGACTGATAATGAAAAGAAATTTAATGTCTATCCGTTTTTCTTTAGTGGAAAAAATAAAAACGCTGATATTATCTACGAATGGAGCCTTAATGATACAAGAATTCCATCTCCTGACACCGATAACACTATGACATTCAGAAAAACAGAGGATCAGAAGGGGGATGCACGGGTTGCAGTCAGCATTACAGGTGTTTCAAAAATTCTTCAAGCTGCACAATCACAGTTTGGCGTCTATTTTGATAACAGCAGAGGTTTATTCTTTGGCCAATAATATGAAACGTAATATTCTCACATTATTAATAGCACTCACCATACTCAGTCCTTTTTCTGTTGTTGCTCAGGCAAGTGCCCCTTGCCCTCCTTTTTCTGCAGTACCACATGTGTATTGTCCATTGGAGCCAATTGGAAATTTTATACTACCACAAGTAAAGATTACTCCGGACGGACTAAGGGGTTATCTAAATACCATTGTTAAGATAATGATCTCACTTGCTGGGGCGCTTGCGGTGCTGTACATCATATACGGAGGCATTCAATACACATTGACCGAGTCAGTGTTTGGCAAGGACGATGGGAAGAAAACTATCTGGGGAGCAATTGAAGGACTGTTGCTCGCTCTCAGTTCATATTTGATTTTGTATACATTGAATCCGGATTTGTTGTCGGGGAGAATATTGAGTGATGCTGACTATGGTTCGTTGGGTATTCCAGCTGTAAATGGTGGTGGTAGCTACGCGTCATCAATTGTGCCGGTGGTTGGGGGAAATCCAGCAGCCAATACAGCTGCTGCCAGTCAAGCCGCTTACGACAGAATTTATAATCAATGGTCAGATGCGGATCAGGCGGCTCTTGCTGGTGGCAGCACAGCTGCGGCAAACAAATGGGCTGGACTACAAACTCAATTAGATACTTTAAATAATGCAAATGGAATACCTCCAGCAACCACAGGGCATGTAAATGCAAATGGACTCTCTAAATGGGGAGACCCTTCAGCTTCATCGATGACGGGACAAACTATTTCTGGAAGACAAACTTATTTTGCTCCCAACGAACGCGTTAGTGATTCAGGAACTAATAGCGGCCTAGGAGCTTTCGGTGCTTTAGTAGAAGGGGGGCCTGGCGTCGTAGGATCAGCAGCTTCAGTATATTATCCCCCAGGGACCTTAATAAGATCTAACGGTATTTTATATGTAATTGACGATAATAATATAAGCAATAAAACACATCTTCCTGTAAATGATGTTTTAACAAACAATTACACTGTTGATATTTTTACAAGAGATGTTCGGAAAGCAAATAGCGTAACAACACATAATAATATTGAGGTTTTGTACGTACCACCGACAAAACAAGGAGCAAGTGGTGTTAGTACAATACGAAACAATCCCAACAACTACATTGGATCAAACTCTTCACAAAAAACGACTGACAATTCTACTAAAACATATGACACTGTTGAAAGCACACCCCTCCCTATAAAATAAATCCATGTCCAAAACCACCCTCATTGTCACAATAATAATTATTATCAGCCTCGTGTTTGGCGGGCTCTTTGGTTTTTATTTCTATATCAACAAACACTCACCCGTCGGGGGAAATAATATAACCTCAACTAATGGGGGATTCTCTAACTTTGGAAACACCAACTCCAGTACAAGCACACCGCAACCTCAAGGACCTTCGGAAATAGCAACAACAACTCCAGTTGTTACCTCAACAATTCCAAAACCTATTCCTATGCTTCGACATCTCACGCTGGCTCCTGTTGCAGGATTTTCATTTATTAATAAAGATTTGTTTTCAACAACAACGATTATCATTGCTTCATCTACAAAAAAGACCGCCCCAGCTATCATTGGTTCAGTTGAAGTATTCAGGTGGATAGATCGGGCAACGGGTAATATTTTTGAAACGAGTTCATCAACACTCGCAACATCCCGAATCACCAATACAACTATCCCAAGAGTATATGAGGCTTCATTTATTGATTCAAAAGGCACAAGCGTTCTTTTGAGGGGATTGCTCGATGGTACTGATATTATTACAACTCAATACGGTGTATTACAACCACTCGACGCCACCTCAACACAACAAATAATAAAATTAACTGATTTACAAAGTAACATTTCGGCGTATTCTGTTTCTCCTTCAGGAACACAATTATTCTCTATCATTCCTGGAAATAATCGAGGTGTGCTTTCAAATCCTGATGGAAAAAGCCAGGTAAGTATTTTCTCATCACCTTTTCATGAATGGCTTACTTCTTGGCCAACATCTCAATCAATCGTACTCACCACAAAGCCATCAGCTATTACTGAAGGATTCTCATATATTCTGGATTCAAAGAGTAAAGCGATTACAAAACTTGTGGGAAACAAAAATGGAATGACGGTGCTCATGTCCCCAGATAGTACAAAAGCATTAGTAGGGGAGAGTCCCCAAGGATCTCTCAGACTCGAGCTTCTCACCCGCAAAGACAATATAGTTCGAGATTTATTTGTGAGAACTCTTCCCGAAAAATGTATTTGGAGTAAAAAAGATACAGCAATAATATATTGTGCGGTACCTCAAAATATCGTCTATGCAAATTATCCTGATGTGTGGTACCAGGGTATTGTGTGGTTCTCAGATGATTTGTGGAAAATAGACACAACTACAGGGTTTAGTGAGCGCATCATGCAGCCTACGAGTTTGGAGGAGGTGCCCCTCGACATGATAAACCTCACATTGAGCAAGAATGAGGACTACATAATGTTTGAAAACAAAAGCGACCTTTCGTTATGGTCATATCTCCTAGAAAATCCCAAAACGGTAGCCCCCCAAGCTCCGGTTGTTTCAACTAGTACAATAAACAGACTACCTATCACACGAACTTCAACAAGCACTCTCATAACGAAGCCTATTGGTACATCAACTCGCCCTTCAGATCGATAAACTTTTGTTATACAGCTTTAACTTTTTTTATGGTCTGTCGGAAGTAAACTTCCTGCGCGATTGTAAAGAGATTGCTTGTGATCCAGTAGAGGGCCACAGCACCTGATATCCCGAGGGAAAAGAAGAAGACCATTGCAGGGAGCACATATCTCATCTGAGTATTCATACTCCTAGCCAAGTCATCCTTAAAATTAGGCTCTGTTTGTCCTTCTGGCTTTTTATATTTAGGCACAGAGTACTGAACCTGAAAAAACTGACTAACCCCAGCTATAACACTGAGTACTATGCTATTTACAGCGATATTGACGGTGCCAAAGAAATACATACTAATAACTGCGGGAACTTTGATGAATGAGTATAGGATGTCGAGGTGTACAGTGGGTAGCCCTCCACGATAAAAAATAAACGCTAAAGCTATGATGATCGGTAACTGAATAAGCATAAGGAGCACACCCGCAAAAGGATTGAGTTTGTTGGCACGATAAAATTCTAATGTTTGTCGGGCCTCTTCTTCTTTGTTACCTTTGTTCTTGTCTTTGATCTTTTGTAATTCAGGTTCAAGTGCTTTCATTTTGAGTTGAGTGACTACCGAACTCTTTGAAAGAGGGAAGAGTATAAACTTCACGATACAAGTAAAAAGAATAACAGCGATACCAATATCGCCGTTTGGAAGATGACCAATGAGATAGATCAGACCGTTATAAAGTGGATTATAAAAGATTGTTGCAAAAATTGATGAAATCATAGTTTGGTAAGTATACCGCTTTTTATTAAAACATTCCTGATTTCATCAGCAAATATTGTGAACTCTGTATGAATTGCAGAAGGCTTCAGCAAAAAAACACCCATAACAGGGGTGGGGTGGGCGCCGTCGAGGACGCGCCGCAGAGCGGCGCGTCCTCGACGGCGCGCCTCTGTACGAAGGACCGCCCTAGGAAAGAGCTTTTTTGAGGCAATAAAGGCGAACACCGCCTCCTTGTGAGGCAGGTGTTTAAACAAAAAAGAGGCGGCAGGCGCCGACCTCCCTTTTAGCATCACTTCTCCTACCATTTCAGATGAAAGTCGTGGTAATTTCATAATTTAGTGGCTTATCTAAGCCATATTTCAACTAAACTGAGGCAGAAAGCTTCTTTCGTCCTTTTTGTCTACGTGCTTTTAACACCCGACGTCCACCGTGAGTCTTTGAGCGAGACAAAAAACCGTGAGTCTTTGCTCGCTTCTTTTTCTTGGGATTATACGTAAATGACATAGTGAAAGCATCATAACCTAAAATATAATGATTAACAAGAGGAGTTAAATTACAAAACAAAAGTGTACCTTGTGAGGGGGAGATAGGCCGTGCCCCCTCACAAGGTACACTTTTGTTTTGTAATTTAAGTTATCAACATGTTATGAACATAGTTATTATGTTTTTACAAGTTCTTTAATTTTTTGATAGGAATATAATATCTCCAACATGGATGCAAAAAAATTGTGGGATACGGTATTGATGCAAGCTGAACTCGAAGTTTCTCGAGCAAACTTCAACACCTGGTTTAAGGACACCTACATTTCAAAAGTAGATAACGGCGTCGTATATCTTTCTGTTCCCAACACTTTCGTAAAAGATTGGCTCGCAACAAAGTATCACAAGACAATTTTGCAATCTCTTCGCAATCTTACAGAAGGGGTGCGCTCTATTGAATATTCAATCTCTCAAGTAAAGAAAAAAGATGATGTTACTATCGAAATTCCTAGCCAAAACAAGGAATTACCTCTCGAGGGGCTCTATATCAACCCAGAAGACAACCTTAATCCTCGATATACCTTCGAGACATTCGTTGTGGGGCCTTTCAACGAGCTTGCATACGCTGCCGCCCAAGCTATTCTCAAAAAACCAGTGGCTTACAACCCACTTTTCTTCTACGGAAATACTGGTCTTGGAAAAACTCACCTCATGCAAGCCGTAGGGAACCACTACAAACTGCACAACAAAGAAAAACGGGTACACTATGTAACCTCAGAAAAGTTTACTATCGACTTTATTAATGCGGTTCAGGCCAATAAGGTAAATAACTTCAAGGAAAAATATAGAAAATATGATGTTTTGATAATGGACGACATACAATTTCTCGCTAACAAGGAAAAAACACAAGAAGAGTTCTTTCATTTGTTTAATCACCTCTATGATAGTAATAAACAAATTATATTTTCTTCAGATAAACATCCTAACTACCTTCAAAACCTCGAGGATCGTCTCAAATCTCGCTGTATGCAGGGAATGATTGTTGATATTGCTCCAGCTGACATAGAATCTCGCATCGCCATCCTCCAAGCAAAAGCAAAAATAAATAATTTCGATCTTGCCCCCGAAATTGCTTATTATCTCGCATCTGCTGTTGAAGGAAGTATTAGAGAGCTCGAGGGTGTTCTCAATTCGATCATCTGCCAAACTCAACTTAAAGGAAAAGACCTTAGTCTGGCCGAAATAAAAAACACTACAAAAAATTCAAGTAAGCCTCACAAGAACGTTTCGGTTAAAGACGTCGTTAAAGCGGTAGCATCTTTCTATAACATTGAGGAAGACAGTATTTATAACAAAACTCGCCGCCAAGAGGTGGTTAAACCACGGCAACTCACTATGTATATCCTTCGAGAGGATTTTAGTGTTTCATTCCCATCTATTGGGCAGAAATTGGGGGGAAGAGATCATACTACCGTCATCCACTCGTGTGAAAAAATAAGAAACGAACTCAAGTCAAATAGTGAGCTTATTAACGATCTCGCCCAGATTCGTTCTTTGATTTAGTGGGGATAAACCTGGGGATAAACCCCTGGGAACCCTCGAACAAGGTGAGGGAAAAGATGGGGATTATGAAAAGTTAGCCTGTTTAAAAGAAAGGACTTGTCCACAGGGGAAAAATAAGGCAGTATTACTTCCACGAGATATCCACAGCCATAAAATAACATTCAACATTAAGATGGCTTAATGTAAGGGTTTAAAAGATATCCACATATCCACAGGTATAAATAAAGTAATAGATTTTAATTAATATAAAAGAGAAAAAATATGAAACTCGAAAGTGTCAGAGAAAAATTGGCGAGCGCGGTAGCTAAAGCAGAAAAGATCGCGAGTAAAAATGCGACGTTGCCTATTTTGAAATGTATACTTTTCGAAGCAAAGAAAAACACACTAGTTGTCCGTTCGACTAACTTGGACATAGGTATTGAAATTACCATACCTGCAAAAATAGAAAATGAAGGAATGTTTGCTGTACCCGGGTCCACTATACATAGTTTTCTTTCTCACCTTGCAGGAGAAAAGGGAGTAAATATGGAATTAAAAGAAGGGAACCTTCTTCTTTCAACTGCAAAGACAAGTACTGTCATCAAAGCCTACCCAACTGAGGATTATCCTTCGATACCTCGGGTGAAGAGTGACTCAGTATTTACTATCCCATCAGAAGCCTTTATCCGCGGTTTAAAGAGTGTTTGGTATAGTTCTGCGACCTCGAGTATCAAACCTGAGCTTTCTAGCGTAAGAGTCTATCCTAGCGACGATGCGCTCGTTTTTGTTGCTACTGATGGATTTAGATTGGCTGAGAAGACAATCAAAGTAAAAAATGTTCCAGATTTTTCCCACATTCTCATTCCAGTTAAGAACGCAACAGAAATTATCCGTGTATTTGAGGGTGTTGATTCTGAATTAACAATTTCCATCGAGAAGAATCAGCTCGCAATCGAAACAGAAGGTATTTATGTGGTCTCTAGAACAGTTGAAGGGAATTTTCCAGACTATAAATCAATTATCCCAAAAGAAAACAGTACTGAGGTTGTCGTTCTAAAACAAGATATGGCAAATGTATTGAAGTTGAGTACGATTTTTAGTGATGCGTTTAATCATGTGAAGTTTGTCGTTCATCCTCAAAACAAAGAGATGACAATTATTACTAAAAATAACGAAATAGGAGAGAATACTTCGAAATTAGTAGGAGCAATCACTGGGGATAGTATCGACATCAATTTCAATTATCGCTATTTGAGTGACTCTTTTCAATCAGTCGATTCAGACAGCCTCTCTTTTCACTTTAGTGGCCCCACCAAGGCCCTCGTTATCCGTGGGGTAGGAGATAAAACCTTCATGTATTTGGTGATGCCTATGAATAGGTAGCTATGTTATGATAAAGAGGTTATGAAGAACCTCTCAAATTTTCTTCAAAAGTTCACTCTCATTCGAGATCCATCTCTCGACAAAGAAAGAATTTCTTCTGTTATCAAAGAACAGTGTGGTATTGAAATACTTCCTTCTCAAATCCAATTCAAAAAAACACTGATACAAGTTTCAGCACACTCAGCACTTAAATCAGCTCTTTTTTTTAAGAAAACTTCAGTATTAAATATTCTTATTCCACTTTTTCCTGAAAGAGGAATTCTCGATATTCAATAGTTCCGCCAAGGTTTATTTGATGGAGAAATATGAGACAGCCTCTTGGTGTTCTCCTAGAAGGTTAAAATTAACCGCTTTTAGATCATTTTCGTCCTGTATACCAGATACTGACCTGGGGATGAAAGAAAAACTAAATGGAGCTTCTGTTGCAGACCCAATCAAAATATTGTTTACATAATAATCAACTTTTGAAGTTTGATTGAGAAGATTTCCTACACCAAGAACTGCTCGCTCCTGCCCACCTAATACAGCGCCTTTCGCTGGTGTTGAAATATAGAAAGCATTTGTTTGGGTTGTGGGGTTTTGTTGTGGGTTTGTTGTTGAACCAGAATTGATACCCGCTGGAGAAGAGGTTGCTGACTGATTTCCTTGATATATAGTCATTGCACCAGTGAGAGAGTTGGCCCAACTCTGAACACCCACCTCAAAATTATTATAGAGACTTTCCCCTGCCGGGTTTGACGGCGGATCACCTGCTGGATTGTTTCTATCAATCCAATACAACTCCGAGTGTACAGTATTCCCCGGACCTAGCCATGCTCCTCCTAAAAATGGTTTTATATCGGGTGAAATTGGGTCTGGCGCCTCAAAATTCTCGTCAGGCAATTGATCAAGGGAGTAATCCATAAATTGTTTCCACATAGGGGCAACAATAATTGCAGAGGCTTTCTGAATCATCGGTGAGTTGTCATTGTTTCCCACCCACGCACTAACTACGAGGTTTGGTGTATATCCAACGATCCATGCGTCTCGAGAGTTGTTAGTAGTACCAGTCTTTATACCTACCTTCTTGTCTCCGAAATATCGTGATCCGAAAATACTTGACCGTGCGTATGGGTCGGCGAGAACATTGTTCATGAGTCGAGCCGTCTGCTGCGGAATAACTTGTTTGGTGGATGTTGCGTACGCTTCTAGCTCATTTCCGTCGGCTCCTTGTATGCTCAAGATGCCTGTATATGGATTGCGCGCTCCATCATTTGCAAATACTCCGTATGCACTAGCCATATCCAAAGGAGACACCTCCCCACCTCCAAGAACAAGCGTTAGTCCGTATTGGCCTGCATTGGTCAAACTATCAATTCCCATTGCTCGGGCAGTGCTGATCGAATCCTCAATACCAACAAGATGGAGAAGTCTTACCGCCGGAATGTTTCGGGATTGTCCGAGGGCGCTACGAATACTCATTAATCCCTTGTACCCACCTTCGTAATTCTGAGGGTGATAACATTTTGCATTGGGAACATTTGGTGTACCTATTGGAGAACACGAAGCGTTGAATTCTGTGAATACATCATAGAGAGGTGTATCAGGAGTAAATCCTTTGTTGAAGGCTGTGGCATACACAAAAGGCTTAAAGGATGATCCTGGCTGGCGATGAGCCGTTGCTACATTAAAATTTCCCTGAATATTAGTATCGAAATAATCTCGAGAACCCACCATCATTAATATTTGTCCTGTTTTAGGATCAATTCCCACCATCGCCCCATTTGACGCTTTAAACGCTTTTTCATTTTTAATAATATATTCTTTGGCAATTCCTTCAGCTTTTTGTTGGAGGTTGTAGTCCAAGGTTGTGATGATTTTGAATCCCCCTTGTTGGAGTGTTTCATCACCATATTTGTTTTCAAGATATTGTTTAATGAACATCACAAAGTGAGGTGCTTTGATACCGGTAACACTTTTGGGGAGGAAGGTAATTTTTTCTGCCAGGGCCGCATTGTATTGGTCTTCTGTAATTAATTTATTCTCAAGCATTTTCTTGAGTACTAGGTCTTTTCGAGTATCAAGACTTGCTTTGTGTGTACCATACGGTGAGTAGTATGTGGGCGCTTGAGGAATAGCTGCAAGATATGCCGCTTCAGCCAGCGTGACCTCTGAAGGCTTCTTTCCGAAAAAGACAGAGCTAGCCTCTGCTATTCCATAAAGATTTCCTCCATATGAAGTGTCATTGAGATAAAGATTTAAAATAGAATCCTTGTCAGTGGCCTGCTCAAGTTTGATTGCAAGGATCCACTCCTTGAGCTTTCGTGAAATGTCTTTGTTGGAACTTAGGAGTGAGTTCTTGATGACTTGTTGCGTAATGGTTGATCCTCCTTGGCTAAAATGAAGCGAAAAGATGTTTGCAACAATAGCTCGAATGATAGATGTTGCCTTGATGCCTTTGTGATTATAAAAATCCGCGTCCTCAATGGCAATTGCCGCGTTCTTTGCAAGGGGGGATATTTGATCAAAAGGTACAACAGTACGGCGCACTTTTTGGCTGAGATCATAAAGGAGGATTGTGCCCGTTCGATCATAGATTTTGGCTGATTGTCCAAGGAGTCGATCGTCAAAAGAGCCAAGATCAGGGGTTTTAAGGCTAGCTGCCCACAAGAGGAAGCTTCCTGAAAGGACTACCAAAAGGATGAGTCCGAGGAGGAGAGTGTCTCGAATGATCAGCTTTCGGGAATGTGGGTTTTTTAAGCTGTGGCGAGCTGTACGATAGAAGGCTTTCGCCCAAGCAGTAATTCTTGAGATAATTTTCATTTTATGTTGTGTTGGTAAGCGTACCAAAAAGAGAGGAAATATGCTAGATTTATCTTCATGAATAAGGATTTAGATACACTTTTGACCCGCGGCGTTGAACAAATACTCCCCTCTGCTGATTTTTTATCTTCCAGAATCCAAAAGGGTGATAAGTTGCGCATTTATGCAGGCATTGATCCTACAGGACCAACCTTGCATATCGGCCATGCGATCGTCCTAAAAAAACTACAGCAGTTTCAAACACTTGGTCACAAAGTAATTCTCCTTATCGGAGACTTCACTGCGCAAATCGGTGATCCTACTGACAAAATGGCGGCACGAAAAGTACTCACAACAACAGAGGTAAATAAAAATTTAAAATTATATAAAAAACAAGCATCAAAATTCCTTAGTTTTTGGGGAACGAATCGCGCTGAGATAGTTTACAACTCAAAATGGTTAAAGAAACTTTCTTTGAAAGATGTTTTGCATCTCACCTCTCTCATGACGGTCGACCAAATGTTGAAGCGGGACATGTTTGCAAAACGAATTGAAGAGGAAAAACCAATTTATATCCACGAGTTCATTTATCCCCTTCTTCAGGGTTACGATAGTGTAATGCTTGATGTTGATGTAGAAGTGGGAGGCAATGACCAAATGTTCAACATGCTTGTTGGACGCGACTTCTTGAAAAAAATAAAAAATAAAGAAAAGTTTGCAATAACAATGAAGTTACTTGCGGATGCTAATGGCAAAAAGATGGGAAAGACCGAAGGAAATATTGTGTCGCTCGACGATTCTCCTTCGGAAATGTTTGGAAAGATCATGAGTTGGACAGACACGATGATACCAAATGGGTTTGAACTTTGTACAAATGTGAGTGTTGAAGAATTAGAAAAAATAAATAAAGATTTAAATAGCTCATCACTAAACCCTCGCGATCTAAAAATACGCTTGGCAAAAAATATTGTCGCGCAGTATCACGGAGAACAATCTGCCGAGGCCGCTGAACAGAATTTTATCAATACCTTTTCCAAAGGTGATGTGCCAGATGAAATTCCTGAAGTGAATATAGAATCGGGCACAGCGCTATCTAAAGCATTACTCGACGCTCATGTTGTTGAATCGATCGGTGAGTATAAGCGATTGGTTAAAGAAAGCGCTGTGACTATTGGTGAAGAAAAGGTTTCTGATTTTAATTTTGTCATTCAGAATACGATTACCGTCAAAGTTGGTAAACGGAGGTTTGTGCGTTTCATGGTTAAATAAATTTCACATAAAAAGCCCGGACGTGTGTCCGGGCTTTTTATGTGAAATTTATTATTCAGCGTTGTGATCAAATGGAAACTGTTCCTCGTCTTCTTCTTTTGGAGCGTGATAGGTGCCTTCCTCCTCATCCTCTTCATCAGGGTCAGCGAGAAATACATCAAATGCATCTACAGGTATTGCTTCTTCTATCGCTCCTTTTGCGGGCATATCAATTTCTTTTTCTTCTTTATCTTTCAATTCATCTTCGTCGGACATATGTTGGTTTAAATTAAATCTTGTAGATAGTTTTTAACATATCGTGAAAAATATGCAAATCTGGCAGGTTGGGGATAACCGAACCGCTTTAAATGAATACCTTTCTAAGAGCAAAAAAGGCTAGCCCGCATGCGATGGCATCATATTCGTCATCTAGCATTTTTGTGTGAGGCAGGGTGATGAGCAACCTGACCATTTTCATCATTTGGTCCTTACTGCTTTTGCCGTCGCCGGTCACTGCCAGTTTGATCTGGAGAGGCGTCATCTCGGCGACGGCCATATTGTTTTTGACAGCGAGATATATAATAAGACCACGCACCTCCGCCACGCGCATCGCAGTCTTTTGGTTATTGCTCATAAACAAGTTTTCAATTGCAAGCGCCTCGGGAGAAAACTCAGCAATTACTTTCTCCACTTCGTTTCCCAATACTAATAGTCGTTTTTCAAAAACATCTTTAGGAGACGTACGCACGCACGATGAGTAAAGTAACAAATCTTTTTTACCGCCAGTTTTTTCAATTACAGCAATACCGAGTCTCTCGTATCCTGGATCAATTGATAATACTTTCATATATTGAATATATTATTCGGCATTCGTAAATACAGCTTGCACCTCATCATTGTCTTCAAGATTATCAACAATTCTCGAAAGCGTTTCCAAGTCATCGTCTGAAAGAGGAACGGTCATTGTCGGTACCCACTCACTGCCCGTTTTTGAAAATGCCCATGTCGCAGAGCCAATTCCAGCAAGTGCAATATTGAACGCGATGAGAATATGTTTGATTTCTTGTGCCGCTTTATTTCTATTATCAGTGAGAGCTTCGATGAGGATGGCACAACCTCCAGGGCCATATGCTTCGTAAGTGATCGCTTCCATTATTGCCCCACCTTGTTCACCTCCCTTTTTGACAGCACGATCGATAACATCTTTTGGCACATTATCTTTCTTGGCTTTCTCGATTGCCGCAGCAAGACTCGGGGATGTTATGTTTCCAGCAGCTTTTTTGGATTCGACACCTAACAATCGTGCATACTTCGAATATGCTTTGCTTTTTTGAGCATCACTTTTTCCTTTCTGTCTTTTTATTTGGGACCATTTATTATGACCAGACATAATGAATTAAATTTAAAAAAATACTAATTAAAAAATAAATATAAATCTTTACGACATTATAACGAAAGCTGCTTCTCGTCAGGATATTCCATCTCCAGATGTGCGTAGCCCGCTTTTGTCACAATACGTCCACGTGGAGTACGCTCGATGAAACCGATTTGAATAAGATATGGCTCGTTGAACTCTTCGATTGTCGCCTGGTCTTCAGAAAGTGATGCTGCGATGGTGTTCAGCCCCACAGGCCCGCCATTATATTTATTGACTACAGTCTCCAAAATCTTTCGGTCAGAAAGAGTGAGACCTTTGTCGTCGATGCCCAATAATTTTAATGCGCCATCGACAACGTCTTTTGTCAGTGCTGTCTTTTTAATTTGCGCAAAATCACGGCAACGCTTTAGAAGATAGTTTGCTGTTCGGGGAGTTGATCGACTTCGTTTTGCAATTTCAATCAATGCTGAACTCTCGACCTCGATCCCCAAGATCTGCGCTGATCGCTTCACAATCTTTTCAATTTCTCCTTCTGTATAAAATTCCAGTCGAAATACTCCCCCAGAAAACCGCGAACGAAGAGGGGAGGAAATCATCGCAATACGAGTAGTCGCTGCGATCAATGTAAAAGGAAGCAAGTCGAGTTGGATAGTGCGAGCCGACGGACCTTTGCCAATAATAATATCGATTTGACCTGATTCCATAGCAGGATAGAGGACTTCCTCGACCGTTTTATTCAAACGATGAATTTCATCCACGAACAATATGTCTCCCGGAGAAAGGTTGGTCAAAACCGAGGCGAGATCACCCACGCGTTCGATTGCAGGCCCAGATGTTACCTTCATTTGAGCACCAGTCTCTTTGGCGATGAGGTGAGCGAGAGTGGTCTTGCCGAGACCAGGTGGCCCATAGAAGAGAAGGTGCTCTGGTGGATGATTACGCTCTTTTGCTGCCGTCAATAATATATGAAGATTGTTTTTTATGTTTTCTTGACCGATATAGTCATCGAAACGATGTGGGCGCAACGTCTGATCAAGTGCTTGCTCCTCCGGATTCACAGCAATCTCCTCGTCTTTCGCAGTGATGGGGTTGTCAGAGGATGATATTGGTGTGCTTGACATAAAAAGACTTGTATGCTAATATAGTTTTTAACGGCTCCTTGAATCTCTAAGCAATACAACTCTCACGGGTTTATCGGTTTTTCTTATAGGACGGTTTGGTGCGACTTTCGAGCACGTTCCTGAATCCATCCTTAAAGGGCTATCGGGCCTTCAGTCTTAGGACCGAAGGCATTGCTTAGAGATTCAAAGGGCTGTTTTCTTTTTAGGGGTCAGACCCCCTTTTTTTATTCCAATTCTAATCTTTCACTTTGAGGCAAAAAGGGGTCTGACCCCTTTCAACCCTTTCAACCCTTTCAACCCTTTCAACGATACGCCCCACGTAAGTTGAAGTCAATTGACAATTACACAGCTGGCGTGTTCGGCTCAACCGCAACTGGTTCATCATCGCTTTTGAGGTCGATAACACGCTCCAATTCCTCGAACGAAGTGATACCACGTAACACTTTCAGTATTCCATCCTGTCTCATGTCGATAATCCCTTGCGGCTTTGCCGCGTCTTTTATTTCACGCTCGCTCGGATTCTCTCGAATGATGTTTTCGATGTGGCGATCCGCAAGGATCGCCTCGAACACACCGAGTCGTCCTTTGTATCCTGTTGTGTTGCATACATCGCATCCCACCGGTCCCCAAATTTCTGTTGGGACAGTGGGGAATTCTTTTTCTTCATCGAGTCCTTTGAGCGACCTGAGTACTTCGGTGACGAGTGCCACACGTGCCGCCGGCAGAGGAATCTTTTTCTTACAATTTTTGCATAATGTTCGCACAAGTCGCTGCGCGATAGCCACATGGATTGCTGATGTCAAAACTTTAGGATCAGCGCCGAGATCAACAAGTCTTGTAAATGTGCCTGCCGCAGAGTTGGTGTGGAGTGTTGAGAATACAAGGTGGCCAGTGAGCGACGCTTGAATAGCTGTCGAGGCTGTTTCACCATCTCGAATTTCACCCACCATAATAATGTCCGGATCCTGACGCATTGCAGAACGCAACCCAGCTCCGAAATCATAACCCTTTTTTTCTTCTACCTGTGTCTGCACGACGCCTGGCAAGTGATATTCAATAGGATCTTCGATGGTAATGATTTTTATTTCAGAACTCTGGACTCGTTTCAAAAAAGCATACAGTGTAGTTGTTTTACCACTTCCTGTCGGACCTGTATTCAATATCATCCCGTTAGGACGTGCAATTTCCGCTTCGAGAATACCAAAGAGTTTTTTTGGAATCCCGAGCTCTTCAATAGGTACCGAAATAGATTTTGGATTGAGGATTCGCATTACGATTGATTCGCCGTATGCTCCTGGAATTGTTGAACAACGAATTTCAATATCAGACATATAAATCTTCACCGTGAATCGACCGTCTTGTGCATTTTCTTTTACATTCAACTTGAGTCCCGCTAACAATTTGATACGCGACAACAAGAGATGATATGTATCAACATCAAACTGTACTGCCTCGACTAACACACCGTCGAGTCTATAACGCAATCGTGCATACGTTTCTTCTGGTTCAATATGAACGTCAGATGCTGATGTTGAGAGTGCGCCAGCCATAACGATCGCAAGCACGTGAGAGACACGATGACTTTTTTTGAGTGCGAGAGCATCCTTGATCAGTGTCGTCACATCTGCCAATTTTTTTGTTTTTTCAATCAAATGTTCAATCTCATCATTTGAAATATCCAGTGAGCCTGCTTCTGTCTCAAACGCAAATGATAAATCCTTATATCTATCCCATGCTTTGGCCAAACTATTTGTTGACGTCATAAAAAGAGATACCACATATCCTTTGCTCGATAACATATTTACGGATTCTTTAGTTAGATCGTTAGTGGGGGAGTGAATGGCAACAGAAATGCTTTTGCCAATAATTTCAAATACCGCTAGTTGGTGTTGGCGAGCATCTACTTCGGGTAGTAGACGCAAAGCATCAGTATTTATTGGTACGCGAGTGAGATCAATGTATGGAATGCTGTAGCGGTCAGATAGCATTTGGGCCACTTTCTCCTCCTCATCCAAATGAAGGGATCGGAGTCTCTGGTTTTGTTTATCTTCGTCGAAAACAATGGTCATAATTTCCTTTATTTTAGCCTTTTTATAGGGAAGAGGGAAGTATAAAGAAAGGATAAGGGGGTATTGACTTTGTTTTGTAAAGTGATATAATACAGAGGTAAAAGTTCTTTAACAGTTGTAGGGTTTTTTCATAAGAGTTTTGTGTCCCATAAATGGGGCTCAAAACTCTTATGAAAAACCAAACCAGCGGTAATATTGTGGCTCGCCTCGTGCGTGCCGGTAACCTCAAAAACATCAACATCAACCGCGGCATCTTCGCCCTCGCATTGTGCAGTCTCCTTATGGGTGGCTGCGCGAGCCAGCAGCGGCCCTGCGGCCAGTCGTATCGTCCCGAACAGGGTGGTGGCGGTGGCATCAGTCGGCAGCACCACGAAGTGGTGCAAGACACGATCGAAGTCGAAGCAGTCGGGGACATTTCCGAGGAGGAAGTCCAGGCGATCCTCACCCATGTCAGAAGTGGTATGGGGATGGCATCACGCAACGACCGCGTCGAGTATGTCAAACAGGCAAGTCATGGTCACTTGGTGGTTAAACCGCTTGATCACGAGACCCACTACAATGGCGGAGGCATTCCTCCGGCATCCAACGCTACCTCGTCTCGCTCTCGGTACTCAAATGCGGCGCCATACGCACCTCCGGGTGTTGGTGGTCCGTACGACGATTATCGTGCGAGCGGTGGGTGGCATTCGGAGATTGGGGAAAACGGGGCAACTCGTAACAAACCCAACAGTCTTCGCGGCTATGATCAGATGCAGCGGGAAAGTGGCGATCCTATCTATGTGGACAACCCCGATCAAGAGGCCCAGCCTTATGGTCGGAGAACCGTCCGTCGCCGCTAAACCGCCCTACAACCACAACGAAAACAACACCCCCAGACCAGCTTATGCAGGTCTGGGGGTTGCTTTTTTATATATATTATGATATAATAAGTGCAGTAATAAAGATCTTTAAAAATTTGCTTGCTAGAAAAGTTTTTCTCTTTGGAGGTGTTTGCGATCGATTTAATGCTTAAAATTAGGCCTTATATCGATCGCTGACACCTACGTGTTTGCGTGACTTAAATTCACCAAAAACCAAACCAATTAGAAAAAATTATGAATACCACACATCCAGCACTTCCGGCAGGACTTCCTCCTGCAGGTGCTACCACCACACCTCCCACGGCAACGCCGCCTAGCGCTTCTCCGGCGCCTACGGCAACGGTCGCTCCGACGACGCCTCCGCCCCGCTCCACCACATCCGCGAAGCGGCCGTCGTGGAAGCAAACCTTGTGGATCAACGTCAAAGCCTCCGCCAAGAAAAGCGTCAAGGCATTTCTCCTTAAGGCGATCCTTTGGATCGTTGCTATTGCAGTCATCGTGAGTGCTGCTATCTACGCACTCATGGAGGTCAGTAAATTCGCCAAGGAAAAATACAACGGCAGGAATAAAACCCCTGTCGTTGAAATCACCCCCGCGCAACCGGCTGTCAAGATTGCACCTTTGCCGGATCCTGAAAAGGAAAGCCTCAAACAGGAGCTCGCCAAGATGAAAGCTGAAGCCGAAGCTAAAAACGCGGCGGCGGAAGTTGAAAAACAAACCCGCGCGCAAAAGAAGGTCGGGGATACCATTCTCGAACCAACTTTCGACCTCGATAAGGTCGCACCGCTTGCAGCAGCAGAGGAAAAGAAGGCTGTTACGCAGACACCTCAAATCGTACCGCCGGCCGCCGTTCAGGTAGCCGACAAGTGGTCCGATGTGAAAGTGTTGGGCGGATTCACTGTTGTCCCAGATGACCTTCCGGCGGATCCGTCAGATCGTCGTGGTACAGCCGATAAGCGGTGGCTGGATCACGTCGCAACCCTGATGAAACAGGATGGCGAACAGGGGTCAAGCACCCGTGGTCAGGTCCAGTTGGATCCGAAAACTGGTCGCGTTTGGATCAAGGTACCCAAGAACACTATGACGACTGCTCCGGTTGGTGTCCCTTGGGAGCAGGTGCGTCACCGGGGTGAAATCCTCTATCGGGGTTTTGGTATCAAGAACGTTGATTTGCAAGGGGACCTCAAGAAAAGGTTTCCCTACAAACCGGAGCTCGACCCGCTGGCAAGCAAATAGAAGGAAGCCCGAAAGGGAACAACAATCGTCGCACTTGGCAACAAGTGCGGCGATTTTCTCTTTCTGCATGTTAGAATGCCTGCATGATTTCCCACAGTCTCTCTGATACACAAAAAATTGCTGAAGATTTCCTCAATAAATTAGAGGCTGGGGATAAAGCAGTGGTCGTGGGATTATCCGGTGATTTGGGTTCGGGAAAGACGACATTTTCACAATTTACGGCTCAGATACTAGGCGTAAAAGAAATAGTGACAAGCCCCACTTTTGTAATTGAAAAAGTTTATCACACGAAAAACACAGCTTTCCCACAGTTTATACACATAGATGCATATAGGCTTGATGAGGCAAAAGAGCTCGAAGTTTTAGGGTTTGAAGATCTCTTGAAACAGAAGGGAACACTTATATTTATTGAATGGCCTGAACGAGTAGAACAAATACTTCCTTTTGATACCATATATATTAAGTTTAAATTTATTGACGAGACGACGCGAGAAATCGAATATGCTTTATAATTGAACCAATGGTAAAATCCTCAAAAGAAAAAAATAAATTAGTTGTTCTTCTCGATTCGCACGCAATTATTCATCGTGCGTATCATGCATTGCCTGATTTTGCATCAAGCTCGGGCGTACCGACTGGTGCTATCTACGGACTCTCCACAATGCTCATGGGAATCATTGAGAAATTTAATCCGGACCATGTCATTGCTTGTTACGATTTGCCTCAGCCCACATATCGTCACGAAGCATATGATGCGTACAAAGCGGGACGCAAGAAATCAGATCCTGCACTTGTTGAACAATTGATCATTTCACGAAAATTGTTTGAAGCATTTAATATTCCAATGTATGACAAACCTGGATTCGAGGCGGACGATATGTTGGGAACAATCGTGCAACAGATATTGGACAACAAAGTGATTTGTGATGGAAAACCATGCGAGGAAGAATTTGATGTAATGATTGCTTCAGGAGATATGGACACTTTGCAGTTGGTCGTTGATGATCGAGTCAAAGTATTCACCTTGAAAAAAGGAATCAAAGATACCGTGATATATAACGAAGACGCTGTCATGGCACGTTTTGGTTTTCCACCCAAATTGTTGCCAGATTACAAAGGGCTACGTGGTGATCCGTCTGATAATATCATTGGCATTTCTGGTATCGGGGAGAAAACAGCGACAACTCTCATTACTGCCTTTGGAACAGTGGAGGAGATATATAAAGTATTAAAAAAAGATTCAGCAAAAGTGAAGGCTGCTGGGGTGACAGATCGTATCATTGAGCTACTAAAAAATGGCGAGGAAGAAGCATTATTCAGTAAAATGCTTGCAACCATTCGCCGAGATGCACCAGTCCAATTTATTGTTCCGCCAAAAACATGGAGGGAAACGTTTGAAATGGAGCCGGTAGAAAAATTCTTTAGAGATATGGAATTTCGATCACTCATTGCGCGAATAAAGATTGTCGCAGAAAAGATCGCAGGAAAGCCTCAAGATAAAAAGGAGGATATCAAAAAAGAAAAGAGAATTGTAGAGGGATTGTTTGCAAATGTTCCCCCTCAGAAACTCCAGGAGCTCAAGGTGATGTTGTTTGTCGTTGATTCCAACAAGACTAATCCCACACTCGAAGACGTGTATGATTTTTGTAACAGCGAAGATATTGATGAATGTCAGCGTATTTTGCGCAATAAATTAAAAGAGAAGGGTCGATCCGAAGAAGTGTATGAAAAGATAGAGGTGCCACTCATACCGATAATTAATGAGATGCATGCGGTGGGAGTAAAAATTGATGTGAAATTTTTGAAAGAACTTTCAAAAAAATATCATGTTGAGCTTTCGAAACTTGAAAAATCAATTTGGAAGGAATCTGGTGTTGATTTTAATATCAGTTCGCCGAAACAACTCGGGGAAATATTATTCGACAAGTTGGCATTAGAGCCAGAAAAAGGAGTGCGCATGAAGAAGACCGCGGGGGGTGCGCGGTCAACCAAAGAATCCGAGCTCGAAAAAATGCGTGGCGCGCACCCCGTCATTGATCTCGTTTTGCAACATCGCGAATTGTCCAAACTGCTCGGTACATATATTGATCCATTACCGACACTTGTCGATGTCAGAGATCGAGTGCATGCGACATTTTTGCAGACCGGTGCTGCAACTGGCCGCCTCGCTTCTCAAAACCCAGGGCTTCAAAATATTCCTATCAAGACTGAACTCGGACAACGTATACGACATGCGTTTATTGCTGAAAAAGGTTTCAAGCTCGTGTCCCTCGACTACTCACAGATAGAGCTCCGTATCGCCGCAATACTTTCTGGAGATAGTAAAATGATTGATATTTTCAAGAACGGCACAGACGTACACACGGGTGTCGCCGCACAAGTCTTTGGGGTCCCGGCCGTGGATGTGACCAAAGATATGCGACGGAAAGCCAAGGTGATCAACTTTGGTATCTTGTTTGGTATGGGAGTGAATGCACTTCGAACAAATCTCGGTGGCACTCGCGAAGAAGCTCAACAACTTCTCAGCGAATATTTCCGCAATTTTGAAGAGCTCGCGGTGTATCTCGAACGGGTGAAAGTCGAGGCAAAGCGCGATGGGTTTACAGAAACATACTATGGACGGCGCCGATACTTCGAAGGATTCCGTTCACCCCTCCCATTCATCCGTGCCTCTGCAGAACGTATGGCAATCAATGCACCTATTCAAGGAACAGAGGCTGATATTGTGAAGCTCGCAATGATCGAAGTCGATGCAATGCTTATTCGTGAGGGGTGGAAAGACGACGCGAGACTCCTCATGCAGGTCCATGATGAGCTTGTGTACGAAGTAAAAGATGATCATGTTAAAAAAGTATCAAAAAAGATCAGAGAAGTAATGGAAAATATTCTCACATTAAAAGAAACAAAAGATATTCCGATAGTGAGCTCGGCCAATGTCGGTGATAATTGGGGAGAGATGCAGGAAATATAAATATGCTATACGTCATCTACGGAAAAGATTTCACAAAGGCACGCTCAAAACTAACTGAGCTCATAGACACGCTTCAGAAAAAACGTCCTGATGCGTCGCTCTTTCGATTGAATGGTGAAAATTGGAATGACTCTATGCTAAACGAGCTCCTCAGTGGAACGGGTTTATTTTCTCCGAAATATATTATCGTTATCGATAACCTTTTAAATAATACGATCTCGGGAGAGGTAGTCGGTAAATCGATAAAAGAGATGGGCAAGTCAGAGCATATTTGTATCTTGATCGAAGAAAAGATTCTTGCAGCTGATCTAAAAAAGATTGAAAAGTACGCGACAAAGATTCAGCAATGCGACATTGTTGAAAAACAGAAAAAAGAAACAGGGGCTGTGTTCCCATACGCCGAAGCGATTGCAATGAGAGACAACAAAAAAGCATGGGTTTTGTTTCAAGAGCTCCTTCGAGATGAAACAGTAGCAGAGGAAATTCACGGAGTCTTGTGGTGGCAATTTAAATCATTGATGCATGCGCGCAGTGGTGCGCGGGGACTGTCCCCTTATGTCCAACAAAAAGCCTCTCGAGCGGAGAAATTGTGGAAGGATAATTCGTTAGAAAAAGCACTTGATCGGCTTGTTGATATGTATCACTTGGCTCACCGAGGTGAGATAGATTTTTTGGTGGAGTTGGAAAAATTTAGTTTGGTTTCGTAAAACTTGACTGCATTCGTGGATTTGCTAATATAATAGTACTTTCGCCTTAGGGCTCCGAGATTCCGCCTCCAAAAGAGGCGGTTTCGATTTTATATGAGGTCATTTATAATTGCAGTGATTACTTTTGAGAATTGGATTTCATCAAGGGTACAGAGCTTTCTTGAGAGTCTTTTGGTGCTGATGGTTTTGAGATGGGATAGTCTTAGTGTGCCAATTCGTCCCTCATACTTTATTGGAACATGCTGAGGGTCCGCCTTTATTTTGCTCGTCAAAGGGACAATTCGAATCATATCTTTATTAATAACTTTTATAATCAAAACCGGTCTCTCAAACATGTTGTTTTTACCATCTTCTTCTGACCCCACATTTACACCTAAAGAGCACCACCAAATTTCTCTCGAATAGCAAAAGGGCACACGCATTTTTCCGTTGAGATTTTTCTTTATTTCATTCCAAACATCAAAGTCTTTTTGCACATTATTATAATAAGCAGGCGTGATGAAAGAAAGATAAAGATTAGGTAAATTTGATACAATTCACTCATGAACGTTTTAATCATTGGAAGTGGGGGAAGAGAACACGCCCTCACCTGGAAAATAAAGCAATCTCCAAAGGTTAAGAATATATTTATTGCTCCTGGAAATGCAGGAACAGCAGAACTCGGGACGAATGTAGAAGCTACAACTCTCGAAGAGATGCTCCTCTGGATCAAAAATAATCCTATCAATCTAGTGATCGTAGGTCCTGATGACTTTCTTGCAGAAGGACTGGCGGATGAATTAGAACAATTGAAAGTCCCAGTATTTGGCCCCACAAAAATGGCTGCACAAATCGAATGGTCCAAGGTCTTTGCTAAGAAATTTATGAAAGAAGAAGGAATTCCAACTGCTACCTATGAAGTGTTTGAGGATATTGAAAAAGCAAAGGAATATATCGGTACGCAGAAGTTTCCAGTTGTCATAAAGGCCAGTGGGTTGGCGTTCGGCAAAGGTGTAGTCATTGCTCACACGGAGGATGAAGCACGCAGTGCGCTTCAAGAGATAATGACAGAGAAGGTATTCGGAAACGCAGGCAGTCAGATCGTCATTGAGGAGTGTCTTGTGGGAAGAGAGATATCCATACATGCATTTTCTGATGGTAAACAAATCAAATTGTTCCCCGCAGCGCAGGATCACAAGAGGATATTTGAGGGAAATACGGGCCCAAATACAGGTGGAATGGGTACTATCGCACCATTACCATGGGTAACAGATGATGAGATGAAAGACATAGAAGAGATGGTTGTCATTCCAACTATCAAAGCGTTAGAAAAGCGAGGCACTCCTTTCAAAGGAATCCTTTTCCCAGGAATTATGCTTACAAAAGATGGTCCTAAAGTAATTGAATTCAATGCACGTTTTGGAGATCCAGAAACACAGTCATACATGAGAATTCTTGAAACAGATTTAGTAGATATACTTTTGGCTTGTGTGAATGGAAATTTAGAACAGCAAGAAATCAAGTGGTCATCCAGATCAGCATGTTGCATTGTATGCGCGTCAGCTGGCTATCCTGGGACTTATGAAACGGGAAAAGTGATATGTGGGTTAGAGAATATCAAAGACAAAGATGTTGTGGTATTTCATGCAGGGACAAAAATCGAAGAGGGTCAGATGGTGACAAATGGCGGACGGGTGATAGGGGTAACTGCAACAGGAGATGATCTGAACGAGGCTTTGAATAAATCATACGAGGCAATTGAGGCTGTAACATTTCAGGGAATGCAGTATCGGAGGGATATTGGGGGAATGTGAGATGTTTTGGTGCATTTGTTGAACGATATTCGAGCCTATTTTGCACAAAAGGAAAACCCGCCGTGAGCAGGAATTCCTGACTGTGGCGGGTCTTGGTAGATTACAGTCTGCTTGTGAAGCTATCGAGTTTCCACCCCATTCGATTTCGGCACGGATTCACCATCTCTCGTTTCATTTCTGTTCCTTCGAAGTGGGCGTATAGACGAGGGCCATCTTTTTTATCGTGGAAGACTCGCTGTACTCCATGCTTGCCTACAAGTTCAAGGACTGTCTTCGCCCAACCCATTGGAACGAATAAGTCGTCGACATTGTCATGGTGGTACTCGACGTCGATGTGACAACGTCCAGCATCCTTCTCGAGGAATGTGTAAAGTTTAACGTCATTCTGTCGCACTGCTTCGTACATAAGGTGCCCGAACGAAACAAGCAACTCTGGATTGTTTGGTGATTCTGAAAGAGGGAATCTTCCAGTCATTTTCCTCACGTTATCCATACACTGACGCAAGTCCCCAAAGTTGGCCCACGCCCACTTGAGGATCGGTGCAGAGTTTTTTTCACTTCGGTAACTTTCCTTGAAAGTCCATACCGTAGGGGTTGTTTTTAGGAACTCACTGTTTACTTTTTGCTGTGGCATTTCGTACTCCTTACCACCTGACGGTGGCTGTATAGGTTTAGATCACCCGAACCAGCGAAAGCAGGGTCGAACAAAGTGTCTCATCGAAGAGTACTTTAGTAAAAAATAAAGTCAATTCGTGATACCAATTTAGAAAGTTTTGTGCGGCAGACGTAACGATATTATAACCATCCTGTCGAACAGTGAGTACATGGATGGTTTGTATAATAAATTATTGTTTATCAGAGCATTGCAGAGGGAGGAGGTTGTGAATCAGTAAGAATATCAACAGGAGATGGATAGATGAGGTTAGAACCGAGTTTGGGGTTACTTTTATGAGGGAATGTTAATGATGTTAATTAAGGTAATTTTTAGTATAATTTAGTACATGAAAGAATTGCCTGCTATTGAATCCCAGGATCATATTACTGATCCGACCACAAAAGCTGAAGAAATTCCAAAAAAACCGATTTTGATAGAACATCTTATTAATGATAGAGAGCTACTTAGTAGTGTTTATGATTCTCTTAGAGCAGATGGGCCAGAAAGTTATACTAAAATAATTAGTTTTGGTGCAGAATATCAGACAACTACTAAAAGTACCTTGCTTTACTACATCAAGTATTATCTAGGGCTTACATCATGGAC
Source organism: bacterium (assembly GCA_043745355.1). Taxonomy (GTDB): domain Bacteria; phylum Patescibacteriota; class Minisyncoccia; order Phycocordibacterales; family CAIZLB01; genus JBDKLC01. The sequence continues at coordinate 13,225 of JAYTSY010000027.1, read as the reverse complement.
CAATGATGAAGTACTGAATAATCAATTATTGGAATACCTTAGGCTTAAATTAAACCAACCTGAGGATTGTGATAAATTTTTAGATTCTCTCTATTTACAATATGACCAAACACAAGAAGGGGTTGCCAAGCTGAGAGATAAAGGATTTGATCTTTCGTCGATAATTGAAAAAGCTCCAACTGTAGTGATGCAAAGGCTCGATAAAAATCTTTATGCAGTAGCACCAAAATTCTCAGGCAGAGATACTAGTAAAGTAGAAGATGTTTATGATTACTGTAAAACAAGCGCAGAAGTTATCTCGGCTTTTAAGGGTAGAACCGTTATTGATTTAGGTGCAGGGAGTTGGGGAGAAGGGCTAAGAATGGTAGATAAGTTTGGTGCTAAAAACTATGTTGGAGTTGAAAATTCCAATGCACAGAAGTTGTTGGGGAATGTTTCAGATTATTTCGACACACTTAAGAGTGTTGAAAAAGTTCATATTGTATATGATGATATGAAAACTTTTTTAGAGTTTGTACCAAAAGGCACTGATAATGTGACGATGCTTATTAGTGGGATAGATCAGTATATGATAGGGACCTCTAATGTTGTTGAGGATGGCGATGTTGTTGACGCAGGAAAAAGATACTATAAAGAAATTTGTACCGAATTAAAGCGAGCCTTAGGTGAAGGTGGACTTATAGTTGTTTATGCTTCAAGTTTTAGTTTTAGCGAAGAAGATGGATTTGAGCGTATAGCCCAAATCTCTTGTTTTGAAAGCCCAATAAACATTTATAGAAAGACAGGAGACCAAAAATAAATTTAGGTTCTAACTTTAATCAAGTCTGTCTAAGATAACCTATAGAAAATAAGGTTATTTTGAGTGTGGAGATGGTTAGATGAGGTTAGAATCTTCTAAACAGCATGTAGATTAGTTCTATTACTATCCAGTCAAATATTTCAACAATAAGCCTACAAACATAGCTATACTAAGTATGGTAAAAAAGTCTGGTGCGCCCGGTAGGAATCGAACCTACGACCATCTCCTTAAAAGGGAGCCGCTCTACCGACTGAGCTACGGGCGCGTGTGCCTCAAATGTTGAGGACAGTAATGCAAAATATATCAAAAAAAACCAAAAAGTCTATAGAGGTAAGTCGAATGCTGGAAATCCTGCACCACTAAACACAAGTGAAAGCGCCATGATAAAAAGAAGTGCATAGATGGCGGCAGGACTAAAAAGCATTTCAGGGTGTCGTTTTTTGATGATGTACGATACAAAAGCAATAGTTGCTGCAACGATCGCTGATATTTGGGTGAGGGCCCCGACGAAGAGAGATGCACCAATGATAATCTGGAGAATGCCGAGGAGTGTTACATATACTCCAGCTGGACGTAGGCCGATAGACTCAAAAAATGTCTGACGATGTTCACGTTCCTTGGTAAGTTTGTTCCAACCGAAACTTATGAAGAAAACGGCAACCGCGATACGGATAAGGGCAGGGGCGATGATTCGAAAATCGAGTAACTCTGGGAATGGATTAAGCATGGAAGTAATGCTAGCATACATTGAAAAATGAGCAAAAAATCATTAAAAACTGAAGTTGTGGTGGTTTTGCCCGATATACGTAGCGCCCATAATGTGGGCTCTATTTTCCGTACCTCGGATGCGGCGGGAATCACTCGTATCGTGCTCTCGGGATATACGCCGAGGCCTATAGACAAGTATGGGAAGGTGCAAAAGGAGATTGCAAAGACTGCACTAGGGGCTGAATTGACCATTCCTTGGGTGTATGAGAAATCTAATATTGTTGCGCTAAACAAATTAAAAACAGAAGGGTTTACTCTGGTTGCTGTTGAACAATCACCACGATCTATTGATTATAAAAAATATAAAATTAAGAATAAAATTGCATTTGTGTTCGGGAATGAGGTCACAGGTTTGCCTAAGGGATTACTTTCAAAATGTGATGATGTGATTGAGATTCCAATGAAAGGGAAGAAGGAGTCGCTCAATGTGGGGGTGAGTGCGGGGATCGTGCTATTTCGAATCCTTGGTGTTTAGAATTTTCTGATGCACATTACAAAAGTGTGCACTTCGGCCTCCAACAATCTTGCGAGTGATGATGCCATCGCATCCTTTTCTGTTACACACCTTATGAGTCCGTCTGTAAGCCTCATGCTGATCTTGGAACTTTCCTCTCTCACCATCAATATTTCTGTAGTCAGACATTGAATCACCGCCAAAATCAATTCCTTTTTTAAGGGTTGATTTTATTGCATCAAACATTAGTTTCAAATTTTTCGAAGATAGGTTTGAGACTCTTTCCTCTGGATGGATATTAGATCTCCATAAAATCTCATCTGAATAAATGTTTCCAATACCCGCAATGATTGATTGGTCCATTAACACAGTCTTTATTTTCTCGTTTGGCCTTTTATTTATTCTTTCTTTAAACACCTCTAATGTGAAGGTATCATCTAGGGGTTCAGGTCCCGTGTTTTCAAATTCTGTTCCACTCACGAGTGCAACTTTTGCGAACTTACGCATGTCAGAAAGTACGAGTTGGTGATTGTCAGAGAGGGTAATGACAAAATGAATCCATTTGTTGAATGGATCAGCGAGCGCGGCATAATTCTTATTTTCTTTTGATTGAATAGGCGTCCATGGATCACGAGTTTTCTTTTTGTCGAATTCATATTTGCCATACATGACATGCCCCGTCATTTTCATATGGAGGAGTATCGTCTCTCCGTTTGATAGGTGTATAAAAATATTCTTTGCCCTTCGCGAAGCTTTTACTATTTTTTGATCCAAGATCAATCTCTTGAATTTTTTAAAAAAGAGGGGATTCTTTATGTTGTCATTTTGTGCGTGAAAAGGACTGTTATAGTCGGTCCATACGTCAACAATAGTTTTACCTGTGGCAACACGATTCAAGCCATTGACGGTTGTTTGGACTTCAGGGAGTTCAGGCATAAGGGGAGTCTAACACAAAGAGCTACGAGGGACACAGAAAACCATTTTGTTGTATTATTAAGACATTCTAACTAATCAAAAAACAATGACTAAAAACCAAAAAATCTTACTCACCATAATATATCTTGTTGTAACGATTGCATGTGCAATGCCCATCCTTTACCCAATGCTATTTTCTCATAGTTCGGAGGCGGCCTGGTCAGGACTTCTTTTGATATTTACTGCACCAATCTGGTTAATAATGAATATTTTTGTTGTAGCACTGGCAACAAAAAGTAATAAACAAATGAGTGAGGGCGAGGCTATAAGGCACAAAATAGATTCAAGAGTTTCGCTTGCTTTTGTCTCTTTTCCTGTGGCTGGAATAATCTGGGCAATAGCATCAAGTGGCGTCTGTAAAATTGGAGGATTCACTGAATATGAAAAAGTTCTATTCGGTCAGGATTGTTTTGTGTCTTCTGCTGGAGTTTTTATAATTCTATATATAATTTTAATTATGGGTCTTTATTTTTTAGGCAGAGTGAGCGAGTCAAAATAGTTTTTTCTGTGGGTTTATGATCCTAATACTTTTAGTGCAGCTCGTACTTTTCCACTCGTGTCATTAGAATCTATTTTTTCCTCGCTAATCCTTTCAAGCGCATCTCTCGCTTCCTTCTGTGTATACCCGAGGGCTTTGAGAGCTTCAACCGCATCGACATCGCCCTTCCTCAAATGAGATGTTTCTTCTCCCTCACCGAATACCACCTTACCTTTGAGTTCGAGCACTATCTTGTCTGCGATTTTTTTACCAATACCACTGATCTTTGTGAGGTATGCTGTTTCTCCTGAGACGACAGCTTCACGCAGCGAGGCGAGTGGGGCGGCGCTCAATATACCGAGCGCAGACTTCGGACCAATTCCTGAAATACTGATTAAAAGTTCAAAAAAACCTAACATTTCTCGGTCGACGAATCCATAAAGGTCTAAAGCATCCTCACGTACCACTGTGTATATCCACATTTTGGTCTCGCTGTTAACCTTTAGGCCATTCAAGACGTCTACTGGAGTCGACACCTTATATCCTACACCAGAAACATCAACCACCGCGTATTTGGCATCCTTATATATGACAGTTCCGGCTAGATAGGCGATCATGCTTGTATTCTACCAGATATTCTGTTACGATGACGGTCACTTATGGCAATAACAAAATCAGCAAAAAAGGCGATTCGCGGTTCAGCGAAAAAACACGTTTTCAACCTCAGACGGAAGAAGAAGCTTGACGAGGCCGTTAAGGAGGTCAAGAAAGTTGTTGGAAAGAAAGAAAAGGCTCTCGCAATGAAGACACTTTCTCTCGCTTACAAAGCGATCGACAAAGCAGCAAAGGGCGGTCTCATCAAGAAGGGCGCAGCTAACCGAAAGAAGTCACGACTCAGCGCAATGATTAAGAAATCGTTGGCGTAATTTCTACCTTCTCGTTCTGTGGAGCTTCCGCCGCATCCATACCAGTGAAAATGCCGTTATGTCCCTTTGCGACAGCGGCAATTTTCATTATTTCATCTTTTACATTCTGAGGGTCTGGAATTTGGCTAAAACAGAATTTATTTTCCTTACCAGCAGTTTGTACATCAATACGGCCATAGTTCATCATAGTGGCGATTGCACCATCCATACTGAATGAGACGTCTTGGATATTGATAAGACTGAGCTCTGAAACCTCCTGATTGAAGAGTCCGTGTTGCTGTCTGTCTATGATGCGTAAATTAGTGACGATCCAACTATTCAAATTGTAGATTGTCAGAATATAGAAAAAAATGAACCAGAGAGCCAAGTAATAGAGTGCCCACAAAAACGCGAACACTGCCATTGCTTGAAATTGAATGAGATATTGTCCAGCGAGGATAACTACAACAAATGGAATGAGCGCAGCAAGGAGTAGTCCTATTATTTTATTTCCTAATGTATACCAGTGTTTATGAAGAAACAGAATAATTTCCTCACCCTCTTTTCGGCCTTCGAAAGTGTATTTTGTTGTATTAAAAAATGTAAAATGTTTAGGCATGCGATGGAATTTAAAAATGGATTACGGTGAAATCAATTTGCCCGAATAAAAGCACCGCAATCAATGAAAGGAATAATGAACCGCTGAGAAAAAATACCGCCATCTTTTTCGGACTTGATCCGACACCAAACCTGATGAGATGATACAGAATAAAAAACGCACCTATCCAGTAGGCGAGCATTGCTACACCGAAGATGCCTGTGCCGATGAGTGAGATATTGTTCAATGCCATGTATATAGTATAAACCAAGAGCGGGAAGCGTCTAGTAATTTAGGCATTTTTGTGATAATTTGGCGAGACGCCCTCATCGTTCAATGGATAGGACATAACTTTGCGGAAGTTAAAATGTAGGTTCGATTCCTACTGAGGGCACAAATGAAAAAGAGGAGCTTTTCGCTCCTCTTTTTCATTTGCTGATTTCTGCAGGAATCGAAAGCCGGAGCGAAGGCAAGTTATGAGCGTAGCGAATCTTGCCGAGTGAGGCGGGGTCGAGGAAATTTTTATGCAATAAAAATTATCCGTGACCGATTCCTACTGAGGGCACAAAAGAGCAAAATTCAAACTGTTTTGAATTTTGCGATACCTGTGGCCACACAGTTTGTTAACAAGTTAACAAAAGATCTAAGAATGGCTAGAATTATTGGGTACTTTTATCAGTGTACAGATTGCATTTATTACAATACTTATGGGTATTGCAACAAAAAGACCTGGAATGATGCTGGACATAGGTGAGAGGTTATGAAGACCTACTTTAAAGGCAAGAAACAAAATACTCACAATTGCTACTGATAAATAAGAATACAAAAAGTTTTGTTTTCTATAATTGTTAAATCCAATTAACTCCTCAGGTGAGAGTCCTTTCTTCTTATTTTCCAACACAGCAGAGAATATGAACGGTATTACCGCAGCTAATAGTGAAATCAATAAAGATATTGCTAAACTTAATTTATTTGCGTTAAATAAATTAGCAAAGCAGACGGCAAAGATCCCTATTGAAATAAAGGTGTTTTTTAAATAATTCATAGTTCTCATTCTATAACAAAAATCTGATTGCTCAAATATTGAATTTTTTCACTAATTTCATCCATATACCCTTGTCTGTTAACAAAAAATTAACATTCTGGGAGGGCATTCATTTCAAAATAATTTAACTTCCTCCCTCAAAACAGCCCCGAATGTGTTCCAAGATCAGCTAGTACTAAAAGTAACTCTTTATTCCTAATCTGATAAATCAATAATATATCACCTTTGATGTGGCAATCCCTGTAATGTTTAAGCTCGCCACTTAGTTGGTGGTCTTTATATTCAGGAGGAAGTTTTTCTCCAGCCGCCAAAGTATCGATAGTATGTTCGAGATCCTTCTTAACTTTTGGTGAGAATTGACCTAAACACGTAAGTTTTCTGTAGGATTTTATATAGTCTTTAGAGGGAACGATCCTATACATAGTTATATACGAGCGTGCATTTCACCGGCATTTTTATAGCTCTTACCCCCCCCCTTAACGGCTTCATTGGTTGTCTGATCTAACCGAGCTTTGAGTGCGGCCATATTTTTACTTGGAGTAAAAGGGAGCCCCTCATTAACAATTACCTGATGGAGAAAAACTTTAACCGCCGTAGACATATCCATTCCAAGATCAGCTAGAGTTTTACCCGCCTTGGTCTTTGTATGCTTATCAATCCTTATATGTAGTGTATCCATGTTTATAGTATACACAATGTGTACATATCGTCAACACGGCAAACTTGTAGCTGTATTTGCAAATGTGTTAAATCTTTGTCGTCTGCGCTTCCCATTTCAATAAATCTTTTGCTTTCGAAAAATCTGCCTGCGAATAAACTATATCTCCCTCATTAAAAACCAAAATATTCGAATAGTTTGTGTGCGAATGGCTCTGTGTGTACAGCTTCAGGTAAATGATCGAGGAGAAAATCGCGCATTATTTCAGGATTGATGGTCGAGAGAGGAATGACGATTAGGGGATTAATATGTTTTGATTTTAAAATAAGTTTCGATTCGAGATCAAGGTGAACATTATTTTCCACCCAGAATGAGTCGAGGGTAGCGTACGGATAGAGGGTTTGTTCAATAATCACACCGCTGTTGTTTGTTTCGAATCGCATAAAATGCGGTTGTTTTGCAGCAAAGAGTGAGAGAGTGAAGCCTGCAATGAGAGAAAGGAGGGCGAGCAAAGTATTCCCGTAAATGACAGCAAGGACAGCGATAGATATAGCAATGATACCGACAGCCCAATACCAATCGGAGGTTTTCTCTTGAAAAACGAATTCGTGCGCTTCCCAGACGATTGCGGGGCGGAGCGTGGGGTGCTTCATGCCAATAATTGTACCATAAGAAATAATCGCACATACGGTATACAATATATTTTTTACTTTTAGCGAAGTTTAACTATCTCAGATATTGGTATCTCTTGAGGCGAGTTTTGATAGAGTAGGGGGCCTTCATAGATTCGGCAGTTACGAAGTGTATCGTCTCGAAACATATATGTTGCATCGGCTTTTGCGACTAGCTTAATTCGCTTCTGATCGGTCTCGCTAAGCATTTGGTATTCAATAGTTGCATTTTGATTTTCAAAGAATATGTTTATTGATGGGCTAGGGTCTACAGAGAGGATATGTTCAAAACCTTGCTTTGTTGAAAGGTGGAAGTAATCCTTGTCGAAACCTTCACAAAGCGAATCCATTTTAGGAGCGAGTTCATTGAAAAAGGAGTATTCATATGGATGAAGATGTATCATTGAGATACAAAGACTTGATACAATTGCTGCAATTATAAAATGAAAAGTAGCAAGACTTTTCGTGCCCATTTTCTTAAACCAGTTAGCAAGGAACTGATAGCCAATACCAGCAATAAGAACGAGTGCGGGATAAATAAAATACAGATGTCGCCATCCGTTATAAAAAGCACGATGAGTGACAATTGCTGAGATAACTGGAACAAAAAACCATGCAAAAAATATTATCTCGTAATGGAAGCCTAATATTTTTTTCCAAGGAGTCTTCATCATTTGCTTCAATACGCCAACACACCCAATGATGAATAATGTCAGATATAGTATCGGAGTTGTAATACCAATCCACACAATGTTATAAGTCCAAGGGATTTCATACGAGGGAATATCTTTGCCAAAGTATAAATTTTCTACAGGAAAATTATCATAACTGAATGTTGTTTTCAAAGAAATTAAGATTCTAGAAACATCAGCCCAGAGATGCGGCCAAAATAAAATGATAAAAAGTATTAATAAAAGGGTATACAGTATTGCCCAGCAAAAAATATTCCGCTTATAGTCCTTGCTCGGCGAGAATATATATTCCTTGATGAAAAATGCAAAGATTAAAGGGATAAGGAGAATTGCCGTAAGTCTCGTATCTATAGCAATGCCTGTAAAAAAGGTTACTAGCACAAGGCTTTTTTTTGATTTATTATCAAAAAAGATTAGTAGGTAATATATTCCAATAATAAAAGTAGTAAATGCTCCAATATCCGTAGAATTGTAAAAAGCATCTGCAAAGATGTGTGGTGACAAAAAGAGAAATATCGTTACAAGTAGCGCAGTTCCCCAATGATAAAAATATCGTCTACTAATTTTGTAGAAGAAAATTAAACCGATGATAAATACCAAAAATACAGTAAAATGTCGCATCTGGTATATGCTTTTTGTTGAGTGGGGTGCGAATATTTTTTCAATGATAACTAATACCATTTCGAGTAACGGTGTATGTTCATCTTGATGTAAAGATGTCATGCCACAGTCGTCTGGATAACATCCTATTTTTATATTTTCTCTTTGGTCCGGAGCAACTATGAATGATGTTGCTTCATTTAGGCTGTATATTCCAAACTTTCTGTTGACTGGATCATCACTATGAATTCCGTAATCTCCAAAACAAAATAAACCAATGCCGATAGAAAGGGCTAGGCAGCAGCCAAGTATTACTGTTCTGTATTGTGTTAGTTTGCTACCCATGTGCCAATTCGAGTGTTAAGTATCATAAAAAGATATTTAAAGCCATGATGAAATGTTTTGAGATGAGGGCGTCTTCCGCGTCCGTCCTTGTGGAGCGTGATGGGAATTTCGCCAATACGTAGTCCAGCTAATTTTGCTTGAATTATCATTTCACTGGTGAATTCCATGCCCGTATAGTTAAATTTGACGTGTTCCAGAGAAGACTTTTTGAAAGCCCTCATTCCACATTGCAAATCCCCACATGGGATAAAGAAAAGAATGCGTGCAATATAACTTAAAAAGTGATTACCGAAATATTGATGAAGAAAGGGCATTGCCCCAGGGACGATAGATCCCTTGAATCGGTTTCCATTTACGAGGTCGTAACCTTCTTTTATTTTGTTGATAAATAAGGGGATATCCCGAAGATCGTAGCTGTCGTCAGTATCTGCCATTACTATATATGTGCCAGATGCGGCGGTAAAACCAGCTTGGAGAGCTGCTCCGCAACCTCTTTTCTTAACATTAATGACTTTAGCGCCGAGTTTTTTTGCGAGTTCTATAGAGGAGTCATTGCTACCATTATCAGCAAGTATGATTTCTCCAGAAAGACCTGTCGCTAAAATTCCCTCTTTTGCTTTTTGAATACAAATAGGAATAGTTTTTTCTTCGTTGAGGCAAGGAAGAATGACTGAAATAGATGGGCTGGCGTTGTTCATTAAATAATTTTAACATACTACAAAGGGCCTGAGCTGGATTGATTTAATATCACCTTTCGAGTAAGGTTCCTCCTAGAGTCGATTTCATCGACTAGGCAACGGCACTGCCTTAAAGCGTCATTTGAACATTGAAATAAACAACCTATGAAACCAATCATTCCACGTCTAGGAGAAAACCTCTTGGAACTCGGAAAGCGTTGCCGTGCAGTGTATGTGTGTCCGAAAGTTGGACTTGAACGCAAGGGACCATTGGTCGCCTATGCGGGAAAAGACAGCCAAGGACGAAACCTCGTCGGAGACATTTACTTCAACTTCCGGCGCATCGAAGAACACCCATGGGCAGTTGAAGCATTCGCTGAAGTAGCTTTGCTGAAGCTCGCAAAGATGGATTTGCTCGACAAATTCGATACCGTCTGCGGCATCCCGCAGGGTGGACGAACCTTCGGTCGGTCGCTCGCGCGTCTTGCAAATAAACGCTTCGTCTATGCGGACAAGAAGCCGAAGCTGACGGAAGTGGGCAGGAAACAGGAATACTGCTGGGACCTTTCGCAGTTTGAATTCGAACAAGGTGAACGTGTCGCCATCGCGGAAGATGTGTTCAACAACTTCCAAAATACTGACACGACCTTGGCCGAGATCGCCGTGACTGGAGCCAACATTGTGCTCCTCGTCGGAGCGCTCAATCGCTCTCCGCTTTACGACACGACCTACAAGGGTTTGCCGGTCATCGCTTCCATTCGTGAAGCATATCCGGAATACGAACAGGATGATCCTGCGGTCGCTGCAGACATTGCGGCAGGCAAGCTCGAACTCGAAGTGAAAAAGAACTGGGTGCGCTTGTGCTCGACTATGCGACAGTAACCATCATGGGAATATGAAAAACACTCGCACCTGTGGCTTCGGCCGCAGGTGCGTTTTTCTTTTAAGGGTAAAATACAAACCGTCTCTGTCGCTCGAGCGCAGTGGGTGTAAAATACGATTTTTCATAGGATGGTAGTAACTCATAAGTTGACTTTTTCATGTGATTTGATACTAATGAAATATATTTCTGGAGGAATAAGAAAGGTAAAGAGGTTGATATTGTCATAGAGAAAGATGGCAAGGTGTATGCATACGAATGCAAGTTTACCGAACGAAAAGTTAATTTCTCTGACTTTCTAGATGTATACCCACAAGCGGAGACAGTGCTTGCTCACAAAGAGAATATTAGTGAAATCCTTCGCAAAGATGCTTAATAATCCGATACGGTTCTATCGCTCAACTGCGTCATCCGATTCAGTCCCTCGATAAAAAATACTGTTGGCGGAGGACCGTTGAGGCTGTTAGAACTCACTATCTACATTTTTCAGTATAAAAACCACAGTGTGAAGCAAATAGGATAAGGAAAAAGAATAGAATTGGCAATAAAGAGAGCGTAATGAGTAAGAAGTTAAAAAGTTTTATCCATGAATCTGATTTTCTAAAAGATTTTATTGCAAGTATAAAGGAGATAAGTGGAAGTATTAGCAATCCGCTAATATCTGACCATAATGGTATACCTGATATATTTAAGTTTTTATGATCCTTGGTTACATACAATAGAACAAAAGATAGGACAAGAAAAATAAAACTACTAATTGTTTGAGTTGAGGGCTTCATCTAATGATTATATAGCAATATAAAAACGTATACTATAGGTTTGTTTTATAGTTAGCGGGAGTGGTTAGATATGTTCAGAGCTTTTGATTGAAAGATGATGGGCAGTGATGTATTAAAAATAGAGCAGAACTTTTTGAGTAATAATTGTAAGCACGGGGGCAATTATTAAAGCAGAGGTTAATAATATTGCCGTAGCTGTAAATGTATAAACTAAGATTTTGATTGGGAGTAATCTAAACCTAGCTTTCATTTGGTCTAAGGCATTATCAGGGTCAAGGTCGGGCAATAAAGGTTGAGGCATAAAAAAGTCTCCATTTGTTTCCGGCTGGCTAAAGTTTTTAAATGGATTTATATTGACCTCTATATCTTTACTGATTTTTTTAAAACCATAAAAATGAGAAAATGAAAATGACAGCACTATAAGGCTCAAGAATAGATAAATGTAATATATGTCCATATTTTTATTATGGTAACACACCTTTTTATAACTTCTATTCCCAAAATAAAACCGCCCAACTGGGCGGTAATATTCGTTGATCCGTACCCCCTTAGTAGACACTCTCAGATCCTCGAACCCAGACTAGCCAAAAGATGTTTTCTGTATTCAACTGGTGTCATCCGGTTTCTACTCCACTGTTTTCTTTCGTTGTTGTAGTATGTCATATATTCAGTGACCTTCAAACACAATTCCTCAAAGGACTTGCATGCTCTGTAATCAAGTTCATCTTTCAAATGCCCGAAGAACGACTCGATCGGAGCATTGTCAATCGCACTACCTTTCGCTGACATAGACTGGATCATATTGAGCTCTTTGACGAGCTCAATATATCCTGGATGTGTGTAATGAAATCCCTGGTCGGAATGGATCATGGCATTCTCACACAATTCACGAGGCATCTTCCTCACCGTATCTCTCACTAAAGTCATCTCTAATCCTTGAGAAATGTTCCAAGCGACTGCCTCACCACTTGCAATATCTTTGACCACGGAGAGGAACACAAATTCACTTCGAAACGGTATGTAGGTGATATCAGTTGAGAAAACTTTGTACGGAAGAATTTGCTTGAATTCTCTCTTCAAGAGATTGGGAAACGTCCTGTGCTCCAGACGTTTCTTCATGATGGCTTTGTATGGATTTTTTCTTCTGACTGTGGCGATGAGATCATATTTTCTCATGATCCGTTGTATCTTCTTGTGATTCATTGTCGGCATCCTCATTTTAATGTTTCTCCAGCCATATTTGCCTTTACCCTTGTCGAACACCCCTTTGACCTTGAGGTAGTCACCATGATCCTTGTCAGGTATGTTCGCTTTCTCTAACCACTTGTAATATCCACTTCGTGATACGTGCGCAAGGCCGCAGAGAATATTCACGTCACCTTTTAGACTTCGTACAATCCTGTACTTTTGGTGCGGCCTGAGTTTCGCTCCGCTCTTTTGGCCCGGAGTTGTGCTAAAAAATCGTTTTCTGCTTGAAGATATTTAACCTGAAGTTCCAGACGTTTGAGCTTGTCTTTGTCAGTATTCTTCGGACCTCGATCATACTGAAGCCCACCTCGTTTGTGTAATCCCTCGTCTCCATCTGTTGCTACAATCCTTCTCCAGTCCCTTAGAGTTAGGGCGAAGTAGTCCTTCTTCCATTTTGATACATCAAAACCAGCACGTCTCCAGATTTCCTTCGGACCAACGTCGTGCGTGTACAATTCAAGAGCATGTCTCTTGAATTCGTATGTGTAGTGAACTGACTTTGTAGTGCAGTTGAACACACATGGATTTTTCTTTAATTCCACGATCTCTTCATTTGAAAATATTGTTCTCATGTTCTTTAGTTAGTGTGGTAATTCTAACAAAAGAAAACATGGATTTCTGTACCCCGTGTCCACTTTATGGGGTACAGATCA
>JAYTSY010000026.1:0-17646 GCA_043745355.1 bacterium | reverse complement strand
CTGACCCCGACTATTACAAACCGGTGCCTGACCCCAAAAACTTATCAATATCGCCATTTAATACCGCATCTATGTTATTAGTCTCAACACCTGTGCGATGATCTTTGACCATTTTGTATGGATGCATCACATATGAGCGAATCTGATTTCCCCATTCGATATCCGTCGTTTTACTGATATACATTCCCTTTTCTTTTGCCAAACGCTCTTCTTCGCGACGTGTGTATAACTTTGCTTTGAGGATTGCCATAGCTTTTTCTTTGTTTTGAGCCTGAGAACGCTCGTTGGTTGCATGCACAGAAAGTTTTGTCGGTTTGTGCACAATACGCACAGCGGTCTCTCTCTTATTAACATTCTGTCCCCCTGGCCCACCGGCTCTCGCTGTAGTAATTTCCAAATCATCCTCTGGTATTTCCATTTCAACATTTTTCTCAAATTGTGGAATGACCTCAACCATCGAAAATGATGTGTGACGAAGTTGTTTAGAATTGAATGGCGACAATCGTACCAATCGGTGCACGCCTGATTCATTTTTCAGCGTGCCGTATACATTTTTGCCGTTTATTTCAAATGTGATATTGCGATACCCGCCTTGATCATTTTGATTTTCATGAACGAGCGATGCCTGCCAACCGCGCTTTGCAATATATTTTGAATACATCTCAAAAAGGATACGGGAAAAATCCTCCGAGTCATCACCGCCAGCACCGGAAAATATAGTGATGACGGCGCCGCCACTATCATAGGGACCGGCGCCGTCTTTGACAGACTTTAAATCCTGCAATTCTTTTATCATTGCCTGTGCCTTGTCTTTGTTAGACCAAAAATCCCCCTGCATCATTGCGGTTTCAATTTCGGCGATTCGTGCCTCCGTCTGCTGTTTTTTGATTTCCTTTAAATCAGCGTGTGGGTCGATAGGGGCCATATTACTGTCAATTGTACCTAAATAGTGGTCTTTGAGATACCGACATTCTTGAGGAATACTTCATAATCGCGCAAACGCTCTTCGTGAAAGACCTTTGCATCTCGTGCCATTTCCTCAACCTTCGGGTGTCCCCCGCCTTGTCCCGCACCTTCAACAAGTGACCAATGAACGATCGCAGCCCCTTCAAAAAATCCTGACCACTCAGAAAGCTCAGTGGCATTGTCCCATTGTTCCTTCACATACAAGTCTCGCATTGTCCGAAGTTTGTCAGCAGTGGCATCGGCTTTTGTTTCGACGATGGACACAACGCCAAACTCTTCAGCCATCAAGAATATCGTCCTCTCATGTCGCTCATTTATCTCCTGTACACTCGCAAGATCTTCGCCGCCTAGAATTGTAGTGAACGCTGCCAATCCCTTTTTGACGGTCTCATTTCCGACTCGTGCAAAGGCTACCAACTCACCTAACTTTTTTGCTGTAAATTCATTTATTCCGTTCATATATATGTATTATTATATTAATAATTGGAGCCGAGTGCGGGAATCGGACCCACGTTCCTACTTTACGAAAGTAGTGTTCTACCACTGAACTAAATCGGCACGGAGCCGTTGTCCGGGATTGAACCGGAGACCTCGTCATTACCAATGACGTGCTCTACCAACTGAGCTACAACGGCAAGTGCCCTAGCATACTAGTACATTTCGGCATGTTTTTCAATTTCAAGCGCGAATGCCAGTCTTGTATCCCATCTCTTTCATCACCGCGACTAACTGCCCTGTGGGAGTATCATTTCGAAATTCCTCTGTTTCAAATTTCTGACAGCGATCAATAGCATACGAGATCGCCTCATCAAAACGATGTGGTGAATATAATTCTGAAATGGAGACTTTTATCCAGGTAGAAAGTTCATCTCGAACTTTCTCATCACCCACCTTGAACTCATGTTCCTGAATATTATGCGCACAGTTTATTTTTTGCCACAAAATAAAACCCACTTGGTCTCGTAGCCACTTCAACATATCTGCCGTCATTTTTTGTTTATCTTCATCTCGAATATGTTCGACTCCTTGATCAATTTCGTACGAAATCAATTCGCTCAACTCTCGATATTCTCCATTGCCTCGTCTTACTGATTCTTCGATAGGCACTGCGCCGACATAAGCAAGATCTGCAAGTGCAATCGAAAGTGCGACTGGGCTTGAATCTTTGGTGAGATAGGGTTGAGAGATGTTGAGTGCTTCACCCTCTGGTCCCACATAGTCAGGAATACGTGGTTCCGCCTTTGCCATCTCCTCGAGATGCTCTATTGGAACTTTTTCAAAATTAACGGAAGGAAATGTTACTGCAGTTGCTTCAAACACCATATTGATCACTCTTTCATTAAAAACTCTGCCCTCGGGGTCTGCTTGGGCCATCCGTTTCTTCATCAAAAGGGCACTTGCGAGCTCGTTCCCGACGAGCTGTCCATCATCAGTCTTCTTCTGTGAAATATATTCCGCAGTGGCACCCAGAGGCAACGGCTCAGGTAATTTGAATTCTTTCGGAACATCGCCTGGCGTAAATCCCCTCTTTCTAATCCTCTTTCCATGTGAGAATCCTCCTATCCCACCAGCATATTCGATAACGGAGTCATGACCCCGCGAGACTATCTCCCGCACCAATTCCGCTTCATCATCAAATAACTTGGGTTCGATGCTCCTGATAATATTTCCAATTCTATATGACTCAGTATCAACATTGGCTGAATGTTCTGGGCTGTGGAATTGCTCTGCGGAAAAATCATTCCTTACAGATTCATTCAGCCTTCGAAGTACCTCGTCCCTCGGCGTCTCGCCTCTTGTATCTGCAAATTGTCGTGCTCCTTCTCGTGACATAGTGATAGGTATTGTTTATTAATGTGAATTACACAAACTCTCCGTCGTCTGCAAACATATGATCAAGTGCATTATGAATAATATTCGTACTTGCAGGCAGGATATTGAACACAATCGCAAGAGTAAATAATGCAATAGAGAATGTGGGATTAAAGAAACTGACCACAATGGCGATCATGGCTGAGAATACAGGAAACAAAATACGAATATATCCGCTGCGTTTATCAGCTTTCGTGATTGGTGACTTCTCGATGATTTCTGTGGTCTCAATATGGTAACGCATAAGGAACAAGCTGATGCCGATAGCGATGACATTGATGCCGTAAATAATGATCGCCACATGCGTGTGACTGAAGCGACCGAGGAGGCTCGCCGTAAATGGTACGAGTGTAATAAAGAGAAAAAACACGGCATTGTAATTGGCCAATCCTACAGTCAACGTCCTAGAGTAAACTGATGCGAGGAAGTGATGCGCTCGCCAATACGTAAAAAGCAATGTAAAACTCAATATAAAACTCATAAATGTGGGCGCCAAACTACTCACGGCCGTCCACAATGATGCATCTGAAATCGCGCCAATTATCTCCGGAATTTTTAAATCAAATGTCAAAAGAGTCATGACGATAGCAAAGATACCGTCCGCGAGACCATCCAATCGTTGTTGTTTCATAGTTCATAGTATACGACATTAATAAACGAAATGGAAAAGGACGTTCGCACCCCGGGTGCGAACGTCCTTTGAGACCATTTGTTAAACCAATGTCCGCCCCCATGCAACGATCAGAACGTCTCAAACGCACGAGTTCGAAACAATCGCGCGTACGTTGTGAGTCGCCTCTTCGCAACCTCCACATCATTGTTTACCAAAGTGCGGTCGTATGTGGAAGCTTCGGCAATCTCTTCCCGAGCTCTTTTCACACGGCCGTCAATTTCTGCGGGTGTCATGTCGCCACGTTTCAGGAGACGTTCCCTGAGCGTTCCAATCGGTGAAATACCCGGCGGCATAATGAAAATACTGAACACATCCCAGTCACGTTGCTGACCACACCAATCAGAGAGCGACTTTTTGCCTTGGACATCAACGTCACACACTGCCGTCAAGCCGGCACTGCAGATTCCATCAAGGTGTGCTGCCAAAGTACCATAGTAAGCCTTATGGACGCGAGCCCATTCGGCCAGCGAACCCTTCTGGATGTAATCGAGAAAGGCTTTTTCAGAAGTTGAGGTGTAGTCCACATTCTGAATCTCATTTCCGCGGAGACTGCGCGTCGTCAGAGAGACGGAAAACTGAAAGTGGGGATCAGTGGCGAATAAATGCTTGAGGAGAGTAGTTTTGCCAGATCCAGACGGGCCTGACACAATCAGCAACTTTTTTGCTTTTTTCATTCCGAATTTTTTTCTATTGGAGGTTTTGATTACTCTTCAAAAACCCAAACACCTCAGAAAGGCGTATGGGGTGTAAAAAGAGCTTTCCGCAGGATTGCGGGCTGGCATATTTATATAGTAGAGACCTCCAAAAAGCAAATTACTTCAAGAATTTGAAAGTGTGCATAATATTCTCGAGAGGCAATTCTCCTGCATCAAATTGTGTCTGACTGTAGGCGCCGATTGCCCCTGTCACTTGTGCTTGGAGATGAGCTTGGTAACATTTTTTATCAACCCGGCCCAGATACTCTACGACATGTGCCGGCCGATCAGGTGAATCATTATTATATTCACTTCGGAGAAACGTAACTCCCCCAATTAGTGTATATGCTGCGTTATGCATTTCATTTGTGATGGTCGCATCACACGCAGTCGTTGTACTATCATCGACAGTTAATTCAAAATAATTTCCAGAAAACCCCTTTTGGATTGAGGGCAACGTCAGACCGATACCATATGATTTACCATCGCCCCCTTTGAAATCTCGCATCTCCGCATTTCCTGGATATGAAATGCTGAATGAATATTGAGAATTTGAATAAACACTCCATCCACTAGTATCGGGCAGGGCATATGTCACTTTTGTTTTCGTGGACGTTGCAACTTTTGACGTACTACTTGCAAAAGCAGCTATCATATTGGTTGACTGTGTCGAAGAAGATGATGTTGTTGTGGTGGTGGTAGGTTGATCAGATATCTCGGGTCTCGTTGGCTGATTTATAAAATAAATACCGCCGGCAATAATAACGACGATAACGGCACCGATAGCATACGCTCTGGATGTTGAATTTTTCATGATGGTTTACTATAACATATCCCCTTTCCTGCTATAATGAGTGAACAACACACTACAATGTCCTCTAAATCAATCATTTGGCTTTTCATGGGAGTAGGTGGAACAGTAGGCGGAATATTACCAAGCCTTTGGGGGGCTGGCCCTTTCAGCTTTTCATCAGTAATACTGACCGCCGTCGGCGGTATTCTAGGGATTTATGCTGGTTTCCGAGTAACGAACGACTAAACCTTTCTGTGATGAAGTGAGATTTTGTTTTTATCTGGATCTTGAATGACTGCCATTTTACAGGTAGGAAAATCCATAGGTTCCATGAAGAACGGAACACCCTTCTCTTTGAGGATCAGAACTGTCTTATCAAAATCAATTGCTTCAAGGGCTACAACAGCGCCGTCTTCTGAAGGCTTCCAATCCGGTGAACAGCCGATAGACAATGTGCCAGGGCCAACATTATATTCAATCCAGGCTGAGTCTTCCTTTGGAGGAAAATCACCGCTAGGGGTGAGGCCGAGCACTCCTTCATAAAAGGCTCGGGACTTTGGGATATCAGTGACAGCGTATACAGTGAAGGCGATTTCTTTGAACATATAATTAAGTTAAATTATTACAGAAGGGATAATGACTTCATTATAATACAGCATTTATTTAGAAATCGTGAATATGCTCTACGATGACGCCGTCTTTGGCAAATGATCGAAGGAGGGCAGAAAGTGAGGATACTGGAATTTCTAAGGCCTCCCTTTTTTTCAAGGGATCGGTAAGAATCGGATTTTCAAACAATATATTTCCATCAAGCACATCGGCTTTCCATAGATCTGGAACGATGATCGTCAAAAATATCTTTTTATTCCCCTCAATCGAAATCATATCAACTCCTTTTTTTGCCAGTCGTGGAATGAGCTCGGTAAATGCCTGATAACGTGGGACACTCATTGTGTCGACTTCACTTTCACTTGAAAGCAATCGCACATATGGTTCTGTTTTGTATATATTGGCGGGAACCTTTTTAATTGTCATATAGGTGATCTGACTTTGCACGCCAAACAATCCGTGTGAAGCAAATTTGATGAGACTGCTATAGGCTGCCTTTGCTATATATTCAACACTCAAGAAGATCTTTCTTTCCCATTTGCGAACAGGATGTGCGCCCCAAAACGGGGTCCCCTTCCATAGTCCATTGAGTGCTGTTCTAAACGAAAATTCATACCATGGATATGTTGGTATAAAATCTGCATATTCTTTTGCCACCTTTCCTGCATAAACATCTTCTTCTGTTGCGTTCGATCCTCCCCCAACAAATTCAGTAATCGCGCCAATAGTATGCTCGTAGACGCCTTTGATTGCGTATTCCGCAGTGAGACTCGAACCTATGACGATAAGCATTACATGATCCTCAACGTTGAATCCATATTGTCCTTTTGTGATCGAGTACACATGACTATAATTTTTCCAAAATTGCCCTATCGAAGAGAAGTACGGAAAACTACTGGGTAAATTTGTATTGATACAATTCGAATATTCAACACTACTATAGACGATGTACCATTCCGGGAAACCGAGATAGGTGCTTTCTTCCGGCCGAATATAAGCTTGTGTATTCGATGCATTGTATATAGGTGTCGTCGTACCAATATTCTTTTCTACATCAATAGCGTGCAGCAAGGATGGATTATATGGGGATACACAAGTATTCGAGGTCCACATCGAAATGATAAAAAGTAAAACAAAGAAAAAGAATACGATGCCATAGTGACGCTGCCTTTTTTGTTTTTTCAAAGGCAGTACAGGTTTTGTCACTGGAAACGGTTGATATGAATGGTTTGTTGAAAAATTATCCATTGTCTTTAAGTAATTGTACAACAAGATCGTTGAATACTGTGGGAACTTCTATAAATGGTATATGACCAACGCCATAGATAATTTAATATATTTTTAACTTTCTTTAATGCCTGGCGAGTAAACTGCTGGGATGAAAACAAAAATATTAATTATAGTAAGCTTGAGTCTTGTATTTTATTCGTCAGCACCATCTGCTCTGGCTAGTTACCGATTTTCAACGTTTAAAGCGTTACCACCTATTCATGTACTCGGGGCACCGTCAGTTACGCCAAAAGGTCTTTCCCCTTCTGCAATTAAATCCATATACAATATACCAGCAACTGGTGGGCACGGAACGATTGCCATCATCACTGCATATAAGAACAAAACTATTGAAGCTGACTTAGCGGCATTTAATGCGTCTTTTGCACTTCCCCCCTGCACCATATCAAACGCATGTTTTAAAAAACACAGCATCGGCTCGCCGAAGACAAGTGATTTTGGTTGGTCGCTCGAAACTGCACTTGATGTCGAATGGGCTCACGCGATCGCTCCTACTGCAAAAATACTTTTGGTAGAAGCAGAGAGTCCGAGTGGCACGAACCTCCTCAGGGCAGTTGACTACGCTAAAAGCATCCCAGATGTTGTTGCAATATCAATGAGCTGGGGTGGTTCTGAATTCCAAGATGAGACGACACTCGATAATCATTTCACCAGCAACCACGGAATCAGCTTCTTTGCAGCATCAGGCGACTCGGGCGCGGGAGTGAGTTGGCCAGCGGTTTCTCCAAATGTCATTGCTGTCGGTGGGACATCCCTTGCTGGAGCAACAGAGAGTGCCTGGAATGGTAGTGGAGGCGGAATCAGCCATTTTGAGCAACAACCCCTCTATCAAAAGACATACAATATCTCTAAGGCACTCAACATGCGAGCAATTCCTGATGTGTCATACAATGCCGATCCAAAATCAGGATATGCAGTCTTTCGAAGCACCACAGGTACCAAAGGAAAGTGGTATGTCATTGGAGGCACGAGCGCAGGTACTCCGCAATGGGCAGCAATCCATGCGCTCGGATTATCAGCATCAAATACAAATTTTTACAAAGATAAATCTTCAGAAAATAGTTCAACATTCTTTCGAGACATTGTGAGTGGCAACAATGGCGATTGTGCCTACTATTGCCAAGCACGTGCGAGATATGACTACGTCACTGGACTTGGGAGTCCGATGACGATACATTTTTAAGCTCCCTTATTGAGGTCTACCCCGAAGCTCATCTCAGCAGTATTTACAAATGTATCCCAATCTTGAGTGAACGCCTGTGGCACCAATTCTTCTGTTTCATTCTTGAGTCCTACAACTTTTTTGACGGCAGTTCCGATCGCTACAAATTCAATGAGGCCGCTTCCGAGTTGATAGACAAAAGTCTTCACTCCGACAACTTCATCGGCGCCTATCTCATCTGCCTCTTTATTGATAATCGCAAGAGCGTTCTCTCTTGCTTCATATATCAGGTGTGAAAGTTCAGGAATTTCACCCTTGGTAAATGATTTGAGAAATGATGTGACGCCTCCAATAAGACCGAGAGAGTACACGGAGGTACCAATAAGAATTTTTTCGGGAGCATAACCCATCTTGTTGAGATTCCACATTTCCTGAGGAGTGAGATCACTTGTTGTCACGGTATCTTTCGGAAGAAGCGGATTAAATGATGCAGTTCCAATCATCAACATTTCTTGAAGACCTGTTCCCATAAGTGGCAAGATGGTGGTCTCAACTCCAACGACAGCATTGGCTCCATGCTTTTTTGCCTCTGCAGTGATGCGTTCGAGCGCGTGATGACGAGTCTTATTGAAAATATCTGAGAACTCACGAATCTCTCCGCGTGCGAGAGTTTTGAATGCGCCGATGATACCACTCGCAACACCGATCGAGTACGCAACATTTCCAAACACAAATTTGAGCGGTTTATATCCTGCATTCAGCTGAACATACAGATCCTGTCCATCGGTTGAAGTGCTAAATGCTAATTCTTCTTTTTGACCATTATTTGATTTGGTGTGAATACCAGAACCAATTGAAAGGAATTCAATATTTGATCCATGGAAAACCAATTCACTTGTTACCCCAGTGATTCCCACCGCTCCACTATTTTTGGCCTCTTGTTCCATGCGCGCGAGTGCAGATGCACGACCCTCTTCGATGAGATCTGTAAATTGGGTCACTTCGCCACCCATGATGGCATTAAAGCCCGATCCAATAGCTCGACCGAAACCGAGCGCGTGCACACTATTCCCTACAACCAAATCTCCTGCCTTGAACCCTGCCTTATCTATGCAATACATTTCGTTACCTGAGAGTCCGGTGGTTTTCATGGTTTTTGATTTTATTATTTAATTAGGCCATCATACTATAAAATATAGTACTTCAATACACTGCGTATTACTGCTTTATTACGCCAATCGATCTCGGATTTTCTGTAAAATATCATCGAGTTTCATATCAGATTTTACGAGATATTCTTTTGCGTCATATTCCGCAGCTTCAGCAATCTTTGAAATATCGCTCAGGTTGGTGAATATCATTACTCTTGCTGTTTTACCCCACTCATCATCACGGAGGTGCTTCAACATGGTGAGACCGTCCATGACTGGCATGACAATATCAAGGAGAATTAAATCAGGATGAGAATGAAGTGCTTTTTCAAGCGCAATCTTGCCATCTCCTGCCTGAATGACTTCAAATCCTTCCTCTTCGAGCTTTAAGGCGAGTGGTAATCGTAGCGAAAGCTCGTCTTCGGCAATTAATATAGATTTTTTCATAAAAGATTATTAACTTAATAACACACCTTCTTTCTTATTTTTGCTTAATAAAGGAATCATAACATGAAATGCCGTACCCTTATTTTCCTCAGAGACAAAGCTAATTTCACCATCCATAATTTCAACAATCGCCTTTGTGAGATAGAGTCCGAGACCATTTCCATCGGTGTGTTGTGCGGCAGCATTTTCAGCCCTAAACATTTTTGTAAATATCTTTTGCTGCTGTTCCTTCGGGATGCCGATACCTGTATCGGTGACGACCATCGAGAGATTTTCTCCACGCCGAGAAAATTCGATCTGTACCAAGCCTTGGTGAGGGGTGTACTTCACTGCATTGGATAAAAGATTCTGAATGATCACACCCAAAAGTTTCGGATCTCCGATCATCGGAGGAATCTCTGACTCTCCTTTCCAAACTATATGTATCTCTTTTTCGCTGAGAAGTGGTGCAAGTCCTTTTTCTTCGTCTTTGCACAGTTTCAAGAAATCAACAGGAATAGGATCCACCGCAAGATGTCCGAGCTCAATACGTGAGACATTGAGCAGTGAATTGATGAGCTCAATCATTCGCTCGTTAGCATCATACACAGCTGTCGTATATAGTGTGCGCGTTTCTTTAGAAATTTCTTTATTTTCCAATAAAAGTTCGGTGTACCATTTTACAGCGGTAGCGGGGGTACGCAATTGATGCGAGGCCAGCGAGACGAATTCTGTTTTTGCCTTATCGATCACCTGCTTGTTGAGATCAATTTTATGAATATAACTTGCCACATAATAAACGAAGATTAGAAAAATCATTACAAAACTTACAACTAGCAGCGCTGCTCCATACTCAGTATTGTAAAATCCTTTGTTCTGGCCCAACAGACGCGCGTATCCTAAAGCCGCTGGGACTCCTACGACAAATGGAATGAGCCAGCGTGACATTATTCCCGCTGTGTCTTTTGCACCAATCACTCGCATCAAACCCTGATCTGATCTCGCTGATATAATTCCGGTAGCCACGCAACAAAAAGCCAACGCAGTGTTGAGTGCCATCGGTGTATAAGCCAAGAAACCGTAGAGATTTTGAACAGAATACAAATAACCTACAATAGCCAAGAGACCAATCATGCTCGTCAAAAAGGCCAACAAATGAGCCAGTTTCAAAAAACGACGAGATACGAGTGCGATGAACCCTATACCGATAAGTATGAAATTGAGCGCAGTATTTGGAGCAATTCTATTTTTTGCAAAACTTGTCACAGCCAATATCTTTTCCCTGAAAATGATTTGATCGAGTCCGAGGTCCATGCCACCCAAAATTGCATAAAGCCTCGTCGCACCAACGACAATCACAAACACTCCCGTACATATCGCAAATAGTTTTGCTTTTCTGCCGACCTCCTCACCGCTAATTAAAAACAAAGTGCTGCCGCACAAAATAAAACTGAGCGCTGTGAGAGGATTCATTGAAACGATACCTGGAAAGATGGATTTGAGTAGTGTGATATCAAGCCACCATCCGATAAATACAGAGATACCGAGGCAAACGAGTAGCAATGCACATACACGAGGCAACCGAAGCCAAGGCGCCTGCGTTTCATTTTTATTCATATTGAAATAATAACATAATTAGGCCTCCGGTTATTCGCCCAGTGTGTAGTAGGTCGCCTTACCCTTGCCATGTCTTGCGATCAGCCCCTTATCCACCAATCGTTTAAAATCCAGTATCTGTGTCGAACGTGCTCGATCGATAATCTTTTCATATTCACTCTTTGTTATTGATCCGTGCTTTTTTATGTATCCCATTATTACTTTTTCATATTGAGTTAGGCGGTTGGGCACGATAGAGCTTTTGAGTAGTTTTTGCACACGGTGCAGTTCGTCGATGATCCCGTCGGTGAAGTAGATGAGCCAATCGGTGAAATCAATATTTTCTTTAATATCGTAATAATCACCAAATACCCCAACAGATGAGAAATACTTGGTCACATTTTGGTTATAGTAGTTTTCAAAACTAAAGAGCTGAAACGTATCAAGTCCCATACGAGCAAGTAAGTACTTGGTGACTAAGCGTGCCGTGCGACCATTGCCGTCCATAAACGGGTGAATAACTACAAACTGCTTGTGAAATATCCCTGCAAGAATAAGTGGATCGACACTGTTGTACTCTTTTTCCAAGTAGCCAATCAATTCGTTCATGAGCAACATCACCTCATCGGCGTTTGGTGGTATATAGGCGATCGTTCGTCTGCGGGGGTCATTGACGATAACTTGATCTGCTCGATACTTGCCTACATACTTCTTTTCCATCAAGCCGTCGATTACTATGGATTGTGTACTACGAATAAATGCATTGGTAACTGACTTTGGTTTCGATACCAACGTATTTAGGTATTCAAGGGCTTTGTTGTAGTTCAATATTTCCTTCTCAGTATCTCGGATATGAGTAGGGATATTCTTGAGTATTTTGCGCACATCAGTCAATGGTATAGGGTTACCTTCGATACTGGTCGATGCATGAGCAGAGATGGCATAGCTGTCCTTTTCAAAACGAGTGAGTACAAGCTCCGGGAACTTTTGATCATTCAGTTCATTGATCAAGTTTTTGATCTTCACAATGTTATTTAGGAGTGTGGTGTTGATTTGATATACAGGTTTGAACATAGTCGTATTATAGTCGATTGATAGTCGAAAGTCAATTTCCTTCAAGATATTCCTCCCCATATTTTGTGTACAAAATAGCCCCGACCTTTTCAGGTCGGGGCCGAGAGCAGCTCGTAAGCTACTCTCTATTTATTGCGCTGAGAACTGCGCGTATTGAAGCCAGCGGAATACTCGTGTCTACTCCCGCTCCCCATCGGATAGCTCCGTTAGGAAACTGAAGTTGAACATATGCAATCGCTTGTGCTTCTGCACCTTTATCCAGCGCATGCTCTGCTTGGTCCTGAATATGCACGTCGATGATTCCCTTCTCACGGAGTGACCGAACGAAGGCATCGATCGGGCCATTCCCGCTTCCCGACAATTCGAATCTTGAATCGGCAGTCGCGACTGTAGCGGTGAAGCGACAACCGTCGACATCGTCGATGGAGTGAAAAGCATCAAGTCTGTAAGGACTTAACCGCTCAACATACTCCCTCCACAACATCTCTTTCAGATCTACAGATGTCACTTCACGCCCGAGAGCATCGATCGCCTTTCCCGCCAGCCCACCAAGTTCACGGAGCATATCTTTAGGCAAATGAATGCCGCATTCATGCTCCAGAAGGTAGGCCATGCCACCCTTGCCCGATTGACCGTTGAGCCGTATCACTTCGTCATACTTGCGTCCGATATCTTGCGGATCGATAGTGAGATATGGAACTTCCCATATGCCACCCTTCACTCGCAAGCCTTTTCGAATTGCGTCCTGATGTGATCCAGAGAATGCAGTGAAAACTAATTCACCACTGTAAGGTTGCCTTTGGGAAATAACCATTCCCGTACAGCGTTCATACATCACACGTATGGATTCAAGGTCGGAGAAATCCAACTCTGGATCAATCCCTTGTGTGTAGAGATTGAGTGCCACTGTTACGATATCAAGATTTCCAGTCCGCTCTCCGTTCCCGAAAAGCGTTCCTTCAACCCGATCAGCTCCAGCAAGCAATCCGAGTTCTGTTGCCGCAACTCCAGTTCCGCGATCATTGTGCGTATGAAGACTTATGATTACAGAATCGCGTCGATTCATATTCGCGCATATCCATTCGATCTGATCGGCGTAGACATTGGGGGTTGCAACCTCGACTGTGCAAGGAAGATTGATGATCATCTTGCGTTCAGGTGTCGGTTTCCACACATCCATAACTGCTTCACATGCCTCAAGTGAGAAATCCACCTCAGTCGCCGAGAAACTTTCTGGTGAATACTGAAACAGGACTTCTGTTCCATGGAGCTGTGTTGAATATTCCCTTACCCACTTGGCACCTTGTACAGCCATTGCCACAATCTCAGGTTTTTCCAAACCGAAGACAATTTTGCGTTGAGCGGGTGAAGTTGAGTTATACAAATGAATAATAACTCTTTTCACACCGACAAGTGACCTGATTGTTTCTTCGATCTGGTCTTTTCTCGCCTGAACCAAGACCTGAATGGTGACATCTTCAGGAATCCGATGTTCTTCGATCAAACGACGGATGAATTCGAATTCAGTTCCCGATGCTGCTGGAAACCCGACTTCGATCTCCTTGAAACCGCATCTGACCAATACCTCAAACATCTCTATCTTTTGAGACACCACCATGGGAATCGGCAATGACTGATTTCCATCTCGGAGATCGACACTACACCATGTGGGCGCTTGTGTAATTCTCTGGCTCGGCCACTTGCGATTTGGGAGATCGATAATGGGAAACGGCTGATATTTATTTGCTGGATTCATACTACTATTCCTTTCTAAAGAACAAACCAAGGTTTATTTTTGACTTTCTTTTGCTTACATCTGTAAAACAAAACCAGCTCCTTTGGTCGAGAGCTGGCTTGTATCTATCTATTGTTTCCTGACAGTTTATTCAATAGTTATGGCACAAGCAAAATCTCCACCGTTTTTTCGGAGGCTCAGAAGGGCCAAGAGATTGTTGCTGTGTCGATTCATTAGATAAAGGATAATTTATACTGATCCAAAAGTCAAACGATATTTAAGATCTATAGATGATCCTACTGTTTTAACTTCTTCCATTTTACACCATGCCTAATTCTAACCGCCTACTTTCCTAAAAGTGCCTTCATTGATGAAAAAACTGATTTTTCTTTCTTTGTCTCATAATCAAACCACGGTAGACTTCCCACCTTACCCCTCTTATACGGCCACAAATAGAGAGTCGGTAATTCTGGATATACCTCTTGAAACTTATCGTCTGAAAACGCAATCGAAATAGCCTGCGGAAAAGTACTCACTATAAGAGGGTTTTCGAGCACTCTTGCAGCATAATAAACCTTCGCACCCTCTTTCGGGTGCTCATGACCTCTGTGTGTAGCCATCTTTTCTAAATCCTTACTAATTCTAATAGCTGACCATTTCGCATCCGTAATTCCGAAGGCAAAATCTCTAATCTTTTTCTCTGTAAGACCCGCATTTTTCCACAGCGACGATAGGAGCAAAGAATTTAAACCCCTCTTCTTCATTTCAACTTCTATGTTTTTTAAATATGTTGAATAGTTTTTAGCAGAATAACCATTAAGCAATCCGTGCATGTCAGCGAGAATAAAAGTCATTTTCATTTCTATGGCATGGTTTTCTTTCAACATGACTCCCAAATCCCTTACCTTATCCAAAACAAGCTGGTCAGTCTCTGATAGCTCTTTTTTGTCTGAAGCTCCCCAAAATGTTACGACTTCCAAAGGTTTTTTCTCTGTGATGCTTCTTTGTACCAAGGACGTCATCTTGTCTTCAAGATATGGGATTTCCCGACTATTTTTATATGTGGTAAGAGAAGCGATTACCTCATTTGCTTTTGTTAGCTTTACGAAGCTTGGCGATGTTGCTTCGAGCAATGATGGGTGAATTGATTTCCAAACATTTTGAGCGTTCGAGACTTCATTATTCTGTATATCGTCAAGCTTTTTGTGCCAAAACTCTTTCATCGAAACAAGAAACTCGGCTGAATGTGTGATATCAGGGAAAAGACCTTCAAATATTGCCTTACTTTCTTCTGGAAAATTGTAAATGGAAACCACAGCTTCTTTAATAGCTGCCTTGAACTTTTCTGTCGCAGGAATAAAGGAAGGGTCAAGATTATCTGAGATAGTAAGGCCTGTGAACAAATAATCCCCAAAATCTTCTGTTAATGAATGAATTATTCTACCTCCGATCCCTTGTAGGGTGTAAGCAAAATCAAGAGACACAAAAGCAATCTGTATCTCACGATGTTTAAGTGCTTGTATTATCTCTTTGTGATTAAAAGTTTTGATATCAATGTCAGGGAGATAAAAACGGGCTACCGTATTTACAGTCGAAAATTCTTGAAATGAGCCTACTTTATATTTCTTAAAATCCTCTTTTGAATCTACAACGATAGATGGATCAATAACTACAGCAACAACGGGCACCCGATTTATAAAAGAGCCAAAAATCTTACCTTTAGTCGAAAATCCATTTGAAAACGAAAAGACTGGATCAGAAATACCTATTTGAGCAGAACCTGAGAAAAGTGAATTGTAAGTAAGATCATCGCCACCTGTCGAGACAAAACTAATATCAAGATCACGCTTTGAAAATAAGGAAAGCTTTTCTGCGAGATAAACGGGGAAATATAAGGGCATTCGATCAAACTCTGCTACTACGATTCGAAGTTTGCTTTTATCTGTATCGATCTGACTCAAAGTCTCTTTTGTGATAATTCTTTTTTTGTGATCAACCAGTTTATCAAAAGAGAAATTCTTATACATTGCATAGTATATTCCCTCTTCTTGAGTAATAAGGCCTATTTCTTTTCTTTCGCTATCTGAAGTTGTGAGTGTCCCAAATTTAGATGCGAGAACCGCTTTTGCCACGTCACCATCTTGTGAACGAAAATTAAAACCGACGTTCATTCCCGCACCATTAGAGAAAGGAACTTTGTATCTATTGGCAATATAATCTGGCAAGAATTGAGCTGCAACCTGTCGAATTATATATTTAGTAGTGACATCATGTTCTTTTTTCTTCACCTTCAAAGATCCATTAATTTTCATGGCATAGTCTACTACCTTTGTATCAAGAAAGGGTGCTCGGGCTTCAAGTGTATGCTTCATAGTCATTCGATCGAGGCGTATATTGTGGCTTCGGGAAAGGCTTTTTGTGATAAGCTCGCACCCTTTATTTATGTCATCATTTGTGAGGCGCACAAATTCATTGTAACCACCAAAGACCTCATCGCTCGCATCTCCTACGAGGGCAATACGGAAACCATCTCGAACAATTGCATGAGAAATTATGTCTTGCGCAAAAGCCTGACGAAGAACCTGAGCTTCATATATTTCCATGTGATACACAACACCTTCTATCTCAGCCGCATAATCAACATCTGGGTACACGATCTTATACTTATATTTATAGTCTTTACACAATCGGAGAGCAGCTTCATAGTCTGACGCTCCAGGACGACCAAGAATGTATGCTGTTACATCAGGATGAAAACGATTAGCTATTTCCATTATCAAACTACTATCTATTCCACCACTCAAAAGTACAGCTACTGGAAGGTCGGTGTCCACTCGTTTTTTTACTGCATCTACCATTAAAGAGGTGAGATTTCTGACAGCTTCTTTTTCATCAAAAACCTCATCACGTACCTTCATCTCATAGTATGATTTCAATTCTCCATTCTTCATGTAATGACCTGTAGGAAAATCAAAAACCTCGGTAATAAAATCAAACTGAACGAGCTGTTTTAATTCTGACGCAAAGTGATAACTTTTATCTCGAGTATCGAGCGCATAATAAAAAGGTTTAACTCCAAAACGATCTCGAGCAGCATAAAAATCTCCTAATTTTGTGTCAAAAATAACAAAAGCATACATTTCTGAATCTAAATGATCTACCATTGTATCCCCGTATTCTTCATAAAGATGCACCAAAACCTCCGTATCTGAGTCACCTCTAAACGCGTGGCCTTTCATTTTTAACTCTTGGCGAATTTTGTTGTGATTGAAGATCTCTCCATTGAGAATAGCAAAGATGGTTTCGTCCTCATTGTATACAGGCTGCTGTCCAGTCAAACGTCCTACGATCGGTAGACGGTTTGTACCCATTGCCGCCCCTTCTAGAATTTTATACTCAAAATTAGAACTGCCACGATGAATAATCTTTTGGAGTGATTTTTTAAGTATATCCTCCTTATCTAGGGATTTTGTGATAATGGCGCTTATTCCACACATAGATTTGTTGTACGTAATTTTAGCACAAAATCCCTAGTCTGAACTAAGTTTTATATTGCTATCAATAGACACTTTTGGATTTTCAGTTGAAAATCCCATTTTGCGCG
>JAYTSY010000025.1:0-4679 GCA_043745355.1 bacterium | reverse complement strand
TAGAACGAGCAGTCTTTACACAACTTGTCATTGAACTACCCGATGTAGGTGTCGTGGTAGTCATAGTGTCAGCGGCAAGTGCAGGTAGGATGCTTCCTGCAAAAAGGCTTATGGTAAGTAGAGATGTAGCAAGGGTTTTATTCATGATGTGATGTTATTTAATCTGACTAATGTGAAAACGCTTTTAGAAAGGGGGGCGACCGAGCTTTACTTAGATCTAGGAACAATTCTGGAAAAAGCCTTTTTACCCAGAATAAAAAGAAAATGAACAACGGAATAATGATATCTACCGTCGTGGTAGGAAGTATGCCGTGGCTTGTCGCTATTTTGGGAATAAACAAACCCCTTTGCATTAGGGAGTATCCACCATTATCGTGAGATTCGTTTTCATCAGCCGCGACAAAAAACGAAAACGGAACTATATACACAAATAAGATAAACGACCCGAGAAAAGCGATGAGACAGATAGATTGTAGTATTCGAGTCCTCATTACTCATAGTATACAACTTCGCTTCGTGAAAAACACCATTCAGTAGTGTGGGCTCAGCGGTAAATGCAAAAAGGAAAACTGGTTAATAAGGCCGAACACTGGAGATGGTTAAGTATTTGTAGGAGACAAAATAGAACCGCTAAGCAGCAGAAGAATCTATCAATTTGGCCAATTCCACAACCACGTAACTACAGCAAGTTCTGAATCAAGTTCAGACAGCAACAGAAGAAGAGACACCAGAAGATCTATCCAAAAGAATATCTCTTTTGGCGACGACATGTGGGAGGAGAGAATTTTTAAAAATATGGATTAGAACAGATACTGCGGGAAGTGGGAAAACCAAAGAATGGGAGCTGACCCCATTTATGCACCATTTATGCAGGGTGTGAGAGGTATAAAACGTAAATTTTAGTTGTTTTTATGGTTAATTTACGTTTTAATTGACTATTTTACGTAAATTATCTATAATATACTTATATATTTATGCCAGCTACACGTAAAAAAAGTCAAAATATAGTGAACCTGAAGAAGAAATTCGACGCTCTTAAGAAAGGAAAAGAGTCTCTTTTAACTGTGCTCGAGGAAGTAGAGGTTGCAGAATCAGTCTACAACTCCAATGCTATAGAAAACAGCACACTCACACTTTCTGATACAGAGAAGATTCTCCTTGATCTAGAGGTTTCAAAGGACTATTCACTTCGCGAGGTATTCGAAGCGAAAAATCTTGCGCGAGTGTATGAATACATTAAAGTAAAAAAAGACAGTATCGTTTTGAACCAGGAGACCATTCTCTTTATACATGGACTACTCATCGGAGGTATTGATGATTCTATTGCAGGACGATTCAGAGCTCAGGGAGAGTACGTGCGAGTGGGTAAGCATGTGACTCCTGCACCAGAACATGTGATGCGCATGATAGAGATATTGATTGATGAGTATAAAACAAACCATGATGCAAACGTCCTTACAAAAATAGCCCATTTTCATTTGCAATTTGAAACCATCCATCCATTTTGCGATGGTAATGGGCGTATTGGTCGTGTGTTGATCAACCTACAATTTCAAGAGTATGGATATCCAAATATCATCATCCGTGACAAGGAAAAAAATGCATATTATAAAACCTTTACAAATTTTAGAGACACCAAAGCAACAAAGCAGATGGAACAAGTGCTGTACCTTGCGCTCTCGGAAGGATTACATAAGAGGATTGCATATTTAGAGGGTGCAGAAATAGTTACTCTTGCTAGGTACTCAAAGCAGCACTCGTTACCGTTAGCGAGTTTGATTAATGCGGGAAAACGACAAACAATACCAGCCTTTCGAGAAAAGGGGGTCTGGAAAATAGGCGCTTCGTATAAAAAATAGGTATTATTTGACATGCAGGCCCTTCCAATCAGGCGCGATGTTAGACCATTCCGGCTTTTCGAGAGGGAGGGGTTTGGAAGATTGCAGAATCGCAAAAATAAGCCCAGTGTTATAATGCGAAAGAATGGTGGCTGACCCCATTTATCTCACTGGGTGGTGATGCTTAGCGAGAGCGTCTCGCCACCGAGCTAAAGCTCGGGTACACCCCGCGAGGTGTTGGAAGGCCAAAAAATGGGTCCTGACCCCATTTAGGTGCAAAATCCGCAACCTGTACTGGTCATGAAATGGTCAAGAAATGTAATCATGGTCCTAGCGACCTAATTTTCTTAGCGTTCATACGCTTTGGAAAATGGATGTACTCTTGTGGTGTCCATCAGCTTTGGGCATCAAACAGACAATAGGGGTTTCTGGTACCGTATATCTAGGTTCGAGTCCTAGTCCCGCAGCCAGTAAAATTGCTATACTTTAAGCAATGAAAAAAATAGATGTACCATTAATTCTGCAAGGAGAAAACTCTTCTGATTGTGGTCCAACGTGCGTAAATATGGTGCTTCAGTCATTTGGCATACATAAGGATATTGAATCGCTGAAATCAGTTCTTACCTATACCGAAGCAGGTACAAGTGCATATGATAATGGAACACTCCTTCTTTCGGAAAAGTTAAAAGTTACGGTAATAACTGCTCACCCAAGATTGTTTCCACCCGAGGTCATTGCCAATACTCATTCAAAGGAAGACATAGAATCCGTGCTCGATAAAGTCTCAACAGAACAACCTAAATCGAAATGGATCCTCGATACGTTTAAGAATTTTCTCGATAAGGAAGGGAAGTTCTCTTTAGAAATACCTACATTCGATCATGTAAAAAAAGCCATTGATGATGATTGTCTTTTAATTGCATTATTATACGGACAAGCGCTTGGCTCAAATGAGGGAGGATATCATTTTGTTGTCGTAAACGGATATGACGATAATGGAAATGTGTTTATTACAAACCCCCTCCCAAATTCAAAGAGGCAAAGCTGGTTTCCGAGTAAAGAATTTCTTTTTGGACTTCACACCTCAACAATGGTGGATGTCGACAATGGTTCGTTGCTTATTGTTTCTAAATAGGTTCCAACGTCGTACCAAACTCCCAGCCAACTCGTGCTAGGGTATTGCGCACGAAACGCGTAGGTTTCCTTAATGCAAAACAGCGATATAATTAAACTATGACTTGGTTAAAAAACAATTGGTTTAAACTCCTCGCGATCGCAATACTACTTGGAAGCTTCGGTGATCATCCTTATACTTATTATCAAATCTTGAGGTGGGTTGTGTGCGTTGCTGCCGGATACACCGCTTATTCATTCTATGAATCTCAACAGAAAATTGGTTCTTTGGTATTTGTAGTTATTACACTACTGTTCAACCCAATCGCTCCTATCTATATGAACCGAAACACATGGCAGATTTTTGACTTGATTACGGCATTCGGATTTTTTGCCTCATTTTTTCTTTTTAAAGAAAGGGTACATGAGTAACTTATTTAGGAGTTTTTGGAATACGACGAAAAGTGATAGTTCCGTCTTGGCGGAAGTAAAAGATTATTCCAATACAGAAATCATTGATATTTATAATAAGATGAAAGGTGAGTGGGCGTTAATTTCTTCCGATGAACCAAATTATGAATTGGCAAGAAAGGTCTTTTTAGATTTTAATGATTTTAATCAAAAAAACCTAAGTATTCATCTTATGTATCTTAAGTTTATACCAAAGTCGTTATTGCCCTATCCAAAAAATTATATCAAGTGCGCATACTATATTTTCTTGCAGTCATTAAAGAAAGACGGGGATCTTAAGAATTTCAATAATGTTCAAGAAGTCGGAAGTGCTCTTTTTCTTTCATATCCTGACTATGAGAAGTATACAGAAAATCTTAAGGATAAGGCATATTATGACGATTTAATCTTCAAGGACGGCAACCCCTTTAACGGTTGTGTTCCAAGGGAGGAATTTAAAAAGCTGTATGGGGTATATCAAATCTCAAAGGAAGAATATGATAACTCACCAAACTCTGTTGACGCGACAAAGGAAAAATTAATTCACGATTTCGGTGTTTTGCCAGAAATTGAAGAGGACGTTGATTTAGCAAGGTCTATGAAAGACCCAGAGTGAGTCTTTAAAAATATATGAAAAAGCTTAGTGACATAAAAATTAATTCGACCGAAGAGCAGATAATAGAATTTTGCGAGGCGGTTCCGATGCTACCGGATTTAAGTTCCGAAATGAGAGAGATGTATTTACATTATGGAACTAGTCTACTCACATTAAAACAAGAGGAGAAACTTCTGGCTGAACAAAATACCTATAACCAAAAGCAGTTGTTTTGGTCTCGCGCATTAACTGTTGGAACTTGGGCTTTGGTCCTGGTGACTCTACTTCTAGTTAAGTGCCGTTAAGAATTATTCTACGTACTAAACAGTTCTGTCTGCTCAAAAAATCTCCCGTGCACGAGACGCGTCGCTTCGGATTAGCCTCCACTCACCAAACGGACTAACCCAGGCTTGGTTCTATACGGTTCGAACTCGAGACGGCCAGCAAATAGTGCGGAGCATCTATTTGCTCGGGAAGTCGCTATGGTATAGCGACATCTAGGACTCGAAAAGGTTGGGAGCATTTTGCATAGCAAAATCCGCAATCTGAACTGATCCTGTAAGGATCGAGAAGCGTACTCGCGGTCCTAGTCCCGCAACAATGGAAAACTCCCGGAAGGGGACTTTTCATTTGTAGCGAGAAGCGAACTTTGGAAGTTCGCGCCTAGAACTCGAAATGAAAAC
>JAYTSY010000024.1:0-4919 GCA_043745355.1 bacterium | reverse complement strand
GTGAGCTCGCTTGCATTATTGAGATCTTTTAAAAATTGGTTTTCAATTTCTCCAGCAAAAGAAGAGCTGGCTGCGACAATTGCAGATTCGAAATTGTAACGAAGGCTGATGTTGTCGAGGTTGAGGCTTCCTATCATGGCCCATTCGCTATCTATGGTGAATGTCTTTGCATGGATCATACTTTTATAACGGAATATACGAATACCACTTGAAAGTATCTTGTGAAAATAAGTGTGTGAGCCACGATCGACGAAGGGATGATCTGAGGCTTGGGGGATTAGGAGTCGCACATCGACGCCGCGCAATTTTGCGGTCAGCAGAACCCGAAGCAATCGATGATCTGGGAGAAAATAGGGAGTAGTGAGGTATACAGTTTTTGTTGCTGTACGAATACCTTCAATGAGGCTTCGGTAGAGATGATGTTGTCGTGGTAATGGTGATTGAGCGATGAACGTAAATCCATCGAGATTGGTCTTGCCCTGTTTCGAACCCATGAGACTGCGCTTCTCAGCTTTTTTCCATGTGACTTCAAAAACAGCTGATATTTGTGAGACAAGTTCTCCTTCTACTGAGACGGATGTGTCACGCCAGCCTCTCATTTGGTCTCCGATACAAACTCCTCCTGTCATAGCCGTCTTTCTATCAATAAGCAGTGTTCGACGATGGTCACGGAAATACCACGTGCGTTTATTGCCTGTTGAATAGGGGAATATCCAGTTGAAGAAACGAACAGTGATTCCAGCCTGTTGCATTAATTCGAGGTGCTCTGACCTGCCTAGTGATATGCTGCCCATGGAGTCGAGTAATACTCGGATGGTCACACCTGCTCGGGCGCGTTCGATGAGTGATGCCACAAAACGCTGGCCAATATTATCAGGATAGAAATTGAATTGTTCTAATTCGATACTCGAGGTAGCGCTCGCAATCTGTGTGAGCATATGTTCCCATATCGCGGGTGTCGAGAAATCGAAATGCCAAGTGGTCGGGTTTGTTTCTAGGGTCATGGCATAAGTATACAAGAAATGTATACTATCGATATGTTTGCGGTATTCATCCTACTTACTTTTATTTCAACCTTTATTGGTGGGCTTGTTGCGCTTCGTTACAAAGACCGCCTGCATCTTATCCTCGGTTTTACCGCTGGAGTGCTCATCTCTGTCGTTGCCTTTGATATTTTTCCAGAAATTGTTTCCTTGTTGGAAAAAACCGGTGCGTCTGTGGAAATCCCGATGATTGCATTGGTCGCAGGCTTTCTTCTTTTTCATATTGCTGAAAAAGTTCTCCTTATTCATCATGCCCACGAAGACCATTATGGCGAACACAAACACCCGACAGTTGGTGTTTTTTCAGCTTTTGCACTTTCAGCGCATTCGTTTCTGGATGGCGTAGGTATCGGTCTCGGCTTTCAAATATCTCCGACCGTCGGTATTGTGATCGCAATTGCTGTCATCGCTCACGACTTTTCAGACGGGCTAAACACCGTGTCACTGATGCTTGCACACAAGAATACTGACAAGAAAGCCCTCGCGTTGCTTTTTGTAGACGCTATCGCACCAGTCCTCGGAGGGCTCTCTACACTATTTTTTATACTTCCTGATACAGCGCTCCTCGGCTACCTTGGCTTCTTTGCGGGTTTCTTGTTATATATCGGAGCGTCTGACATCTTGCCCGAAGCTCATAGCAAAGATTCGTCCCTGCGCACCATATTAGCCACGGTTTTAGGTGTAGTTTTTATATTTTTGGTAACGCGAGCCATGTAATGTTATAATGGATATATGAACAAAGAGCGATATACCCCTCACGATGGAAAGATTGAAGGAAAGTCTCCGAAAATCGATCGAGCACATATGCTCGAGATGGTAAAGAATCTCCAAGAAGACGGCATCATAGATTTGCAGGATATGACGGATCCTCGAGTCAAAGAGGTGTATGATCAGTTTATTCTGTGGACGCGTGAAGGGGAGGCAAATACAGACGGCGAGGATCGCCTCAAATTTTATTTAGAACAGAACATGCTCATGTTCGACGCAGGACTCATCAACGAAGAGAAGGGGCTTCGCGAGGTTGACGCTGGTCTCGTAGAACAATTGCACCAAGCACAAGATAGTGACAATAGGTTTACTGAACTCGCAGCGCAAATAGAAGTGTATCGGAAAAAGATAGCTATGAAGTTGGCACAACTAGGACGAACTGACAAAAAAGAAAAGCACGTCGCTTAAGGGTTCAATTAAATCGGGCGAGATGTCGGATTGTTGACTCGAGAATAATCGTCCCACGCGATTACTTTCCAACGTTCTTCTATTGGCGGGCCGAACCAACCTTTTTTATATTCACATATAGTGATTGAGGCATTGTTCGAAACATTCACGAGGCTCAATGTGTTATAGGTGGCGGAGTTGAGCCGTTCACCGTACTCGATGCATGCGACGACCATGCGCAGAAAGATTCCATGGGTAACGACGAGGAGGCAACTTTCAGGGCGAACGGCGAGATGATCGAGGAGTTGATGAGCTCGCAATTTGAGGTCTTGAAAATTTTCTTCGTCAGAGAATCGATAATCATCAGTATGATAACTTTTGTCGATAGTGTCGATGATACGACTGATCTCAGGATCATTCATGGATTTACCGATGATTTCTGATGGATTTCTCCGCTCCTTGAGAAGTTCACTGTACTCAATCGTTTTTTGCGAAGTCAGTTGATGATTAATAATATCTGCAGTCTCACATGTTCGGGTATAAGGACTTGCGAGAATGATCTCAATCGGATGATTAGCGAGTCGCTTTCCTGTCGAAATAGCTTGCGCTTTTCCGTTTTCACTTAGACTGCCATCTGCACCTTGGCGAATACGAGCAGCATTAAAGAGGCTTTCACCATGACGGACAAAATAAAAAAGTTTTCGTGTCATGAGAGTGAATGTATTATATCACCGAGATTGTCAATTATGTAAACAAAAACCGCCCGTAAGGGCGGCCTGTTGTGTTAAAAAATGGAGAATCGATTACGCTCGCTTAACGTTGATCGCGTTCTTACCTTTTTCTGTGTCTTCTGTGTCAAAAGAAACAGCGTCACCTTCACGCAATTCGTCGAACTGCACGTCTACAAGAGAGTTAGAGTGAAAGAAAATATCCTTTCCTCCGTCTGCTGGAGCGATGAAACCGAATCCCTTTTCCATGATCTTTTTGATTGTACCAGTCATTGGGGTTAGTTTGATTAATTAATAATATACAAATTGTTCTCGAAACTCGACTTTTTCTAACGATGCTTTTTGTGAAACTATCATAGCATATGATGTAAAACTTGTCAAATATTAAATGTGTGGTCTACTATGAAGACAAATATTTCTTTCCTCTGCTATAATCAAAGCTCACATGATAGACCTCACACCGAATACCATCAATGCTTCTATTGATTCATACGCGGCTTTTTTCACAAAGCCGCGTATTCGCTCGTTTTGCGTTTCACTAGTTCTCCTTGGGCTTAGTTTAGTGTTCAATTATTATGCTTCTGCATATTCCAATAGAAACGCGGGCACATTTGTAGGCGATATGTTTTTGGATAACTTACCGACAGTTGATCTCAGCGGCATCATTGTAGAGGGGGCTTTCTTCGCTATTTTGGGAGGAATCGTACTTGTTATTTGTAAACCAAAATACCTCAACTTTACATTGAAGTCCGTTGCCATGCTTGTCGCTGTCCGGGCGTTCTTTGTAGCAGTGACACATCTCGGAGTTTATCCGAATACTCTTGTTTTTTCACAGGATAAAATTGATCAGCTGTATTTGCACCTCAATTTGCAGGCAGGGTTCTTTTTTTCATCACACACTGGATTACCCATCCTCATGGCACTTATTTTTTGGAGGGAGCGATACATTCGATTAATTTTCTTATTAATTGCTGCGATCTTTGGCGCTGCGGTCCTCCTTGCGCATGTTCACTACTCAATTGATGTGTTCGCTGCGCCGTTTATGGTCTACAGTATTTATAAAAGTTGTGTTTTTCTTTTTGAAGATGACTACAGACTTATCGAAGGAAAATAAAAAACTGACGTACTCGTTGGTCATCAGTGCCTTCAATGAGGAGAAATATCTTCCAGCATGTTTGGATTCGATTCGAACGTATGCAAAAGATCAGTTTAAGGAAATAATCGTCGTTGATAATAACAGCACTGACGGGACAGGGGAGATCGCGCGAGCATACAGCGAAGTCAAAGTCATTTTTGAAGAAAAGAAGGGGGTGACAAGAGCAAGGCAGCGTGGATTCATTGAGTCGACAGGAGACGTCGTCGCGTTTATCGATGCGGACACATTCATCGATGCCGCTTGGCTTCCACACATCGATGCAGAATTTTCATCTAATCCAAAGCTCGCGTGTCTCAGTGGCCCGATGATTTATCACGATCTGACCCCATTCAATAAAATGATATCGTGGATGTATTGGAGAATAATTGGCATTCCGGCGTATCTCCTCGGCGGACATATCGCTATGGGCGGCAATATGATCCTGCGACGAGAAGTGCTCGAACAAATGAATGGTTTTGATACGGGGATTGAATTCTATGGAGACGACACGGACACCGCACGCCGCGCGGCGCAATTTGGAAAATCAAAATTTGATGTAGGTCTTATTATCTATGCTTCAGGACGAAGATTTAAAAAACAGGGGATTTTCTCGACCGGATTCACGTACACACTCAATTTTCTTTCTCAGACTTTTTTTCATAAATCTGCCACAACAAAGTACGAGGATTTCAGGTAAATGAATATAAATGAAAAGTCCCACACAAAAGGTCCATACTTGCATTTTGGTGTAAACTTACTTATACTGGCCTAATCACTTGTCACCCCTTCACCTTCAGCATACCTTGGATTAGTCTGTAAAATAATTTACCACGAGATTTTGAGGTACGTCTGTTAAAT
>JAYTSY010000023.1:0-5339 GCA_043745355.1 bacterium | reverse complement strand
GACCAATATGTGTATGTGACATACGTCGGAGTATGACTGAGGGAGATGCTTGTGCAATTAGCCTGCAAACCTTTGTGCGGTTAGAGTGCAAATTCAGTTCCAGAACATTGACAAATACAATACATAGTTGTATTGTATTTCCATATTGCACGCTGGGTGAAAAACCAGCATAAACAAACAGAAATAGAAACCTACTTATGGCAACCATCAGCACGCTTTCTCCTGTACAGGAGAGAATCAACGAACAAGCAACGGCTCATCTCGTCCGCGGTAAATACTATGACTTCGAGCCCCCTGTCGAAGCCACCGGTGTTCCTACAGGGGGGCCAAATACATGTCCCAAGTCGGAACTCGAAAAGGTCCTCACATTCCCGAGGGGCTGGTACATTGGATACGTGGACAAAAAGCACGTCTTCCAAGGCAAGCCGGCCAACGACCCGCGGACCATTCCCGTTCCAGCTGGTTACGGCCACGAAAACATGGACGAGCAAGAAATTGCCAAGCTGGTCGAACCTCTTCGGGACTGCTACTTCCACGTGGCATTTCTCGGCGGTTCGGCAGCAATCATGTCCGGAAATCAGAATCCCGACTGAATCTTCGGAACAACAAAAAAACGGCGAGGTCACAATAACCAAAAGACCTCGCCTTTTTCATTTCCCTGACTACGCAGCAATCCCCTCCATAGGATCCCCCTCTTCTTCTGATTTACCCACCTCGTGCCGATGCGGATTAAGCTTATCTTTTATCTGCTCGATTTTCTGTTCTATTTGTCCCCTTGCAAAACTATCGTCAGGAAGACTACTCGCCTCTTTTTCAAACTTTTCTACATACAATCGAAGAATACGATTTCTTTCTTTTGAATCATCAGGGCTTGCAAAAAAGTCTCCAGAGAGAATTCTATCGACACTCTGCTCATCCATCTCTTCTCTCACCATCATTACTTCATCTGGCGCCAATCCTGAAAGACTGTCATCGGGTATTTCATTCGTAGGAATATATGGGTCTGATTCATTCTTTTTTCTCGTCCTAAATTGTTTTGGGCATCTGCAGCTTCGTGGTTACTCATGATTGATAGGTATTATTGATAAATGGTAATGAGCTTATTATAGCAAAAGACGGCAGGATTTTCATCCCACCGTCTCTTTTTGGTTATTTGCCCTGCATTCTCTCGAGCACGTACAGATAATGCCTGTCAGAAAAAACAGGCCTCCGATGTTGAGTCGAAGGCCTGACTATTTTGAGAGGTCGATTTTAGAATTTCGACTTCTTTGGTTTCTTCAATCCCGCTGCTTCCCGTACTTCTTCAGCAAGACTTTCGAAACCACTGACAAGATCGTCCAAGTGCTCGAGCATCTTCTTGAGTTCCTCCGGCTTTGCTGCCTCAATTACCTGCTTGAAGACTGCCTGTTCATGGTCGAGTGTCGTTTCGATCTCCTCACTTGTGTTCCTCACAAAACGCGCAAGAATATGGAACTCCTTCCGTGCCTTTTTGCCGATGTTTCCGGTACCCATCACTGCCTTGAGGATCAAATGCCTTGCCCTTTTTTGGTTGAAACCTTGACTAGAGATTTGTATCGCCATCCGCAACTGTTGATCGGGATCCTCATCCACTAACTGAAGGGCGTTTTGGAAGGAGAGTTGCTCCTTTTCAGGTGTCGGAGGACCGAGAAGTTTTTGTACCTCAGGACACAGTCGCATGAGACTGTGGTGCTGAAACGCCCATGTCACCGACTTATTACCCATCAGCTTTCCAATCTGTGTCATACTCATTCCTATCTTGTCGAAACGGTCGATTGCACGCGCAAGATCCATCAAGCCTAGTGACTCACGGAAGAAATTCGCAACAACTGATTTTATGAATTGTTCATCAGGAAGTATGTCTCCCTCAACGAGCATAATCATAAAGTGTGTGATCTTCTTCAACTCAGACGCCTGCCAGCGTCGCTCACCGTCAATCAATTCAAATTGATACTGGCCAATCGGAGGATTAAGTCGTTTTGCCAATGCTGGAATTAACTGCCCGTGTTCGAGCATGCTATCACCTAAACTATCGAGGCCGGTAGGATCAAATTGGGTGCGCGGCTGGTCAGCAAACGCACGAATAATTGTCCGGGGCACGAAGAGAATCTCAGGGTTTCCCTCCATCGGCATTACCAATGCACACTGAGGGGTTACGCCGTTTGGCGCTTCTACTAACGTCTTATCATCATTCATGTGGTGTACTCCTTGTAGGTTGTGGGTTGAAGGTTTGGAGAACAGGATCGTTCTGAATAGAACACTATCCCAATTCTATATAATAGGCAATCTTTTCCTTGATTTATACAGCATTTATGGTAGAAATGTGTCAGGAGGTACAAATGAAAACAATTGAAGAACCACTTTCTACTGCTGATCAGGACCTTAGGAATTCCGAAGACAGAATGCTTGCCGAGAGGATGAAACAAGGCGATGAAGGGGCTCTAGAGAAACTCTTCCGTCGGCACGCCGGTATCTTGAGGATAGTTGCGAGTCGGATCGTTTACAACGATTCCGACGTTGACGATCTCATTTCTGAACTGATGCACGAGGTGTGGGGTAAGATCGGAGACTACGATGAGTCAAAAGGTAATGTGTTAGGTTGGCTCATTACTATAATGCGCCGACGGGCAATCGATCGCGGAAGACGCAGGCAGGCATATTTGAGTGCAACAGACCGATTCGAGATCGAAGTAGTTCAGGGAGAAAGACAGCACCAGCGTTGCGACATCGGCGAAGTATCGGACAAGGACAGACATCGTCGAGTGCTCGAACTCTTACATGGAGTGAAAATTCCAGACGCTCAACGAGAGTGTTTGCTACTTCATTACATGGAAAATATGAGTCAACGACAAATCGCACGGCACCTAAGAATTCCCCTCGGTACGGTCAAAACCCGCATCGAACTGGGTTTCGCTGTGATTAGGACTCTCGTCTTGACTGACAAAGTGTTCACGCCGGAAACCGATGGGACCTGAATACAGCAAAAGAAAGGAAAAGCGGGGTTCGAAAGAACCCCGCTTTTTTCTTTTTCTAAAATTTTAGATTAATTTCTACATCCCGAACAATCCCCAAAACGCAGCAGAAACATTCGACATTTGATTTGCAAACCAACTCGGTACTTGTGCGACGATATTCGCAGCATTAGGAGTCTTGAAGTCTTCGAGACCATACGTCTGTGTCACCGTAGTTGACCCAGCAGTCCATTTGATTGAATCAATCGCAGAGACATACAGGCCAGCAGCGGGCAGTGTCGTCGAAGCCCACGCAGCAGTCACTGTCACAGATCCAGTTGCCCCATCTGCAATACTTGTGTTAGGGATCGCAACGACCGCAACACTTGGTGCTGGATATTTTTGACCATCAGCGCCAATTAGTTTGACCCCAAAGTCTCCCTGTTGAAATTGATTGACTGTTGCGCCAAGAGCACTGACGTTCATAGTGAACATTGCTCTCACATACATTGTCTTACCGCTAGAATCTGATGTTGCTGTCAAAGTGGGCTGACTCGCAAGAGCAAATACCGCAGCTGCATTATATACATACTGATTTACATTTGTTACCGGAGCATTTGTTGTTGTGAGAGCGACACCATTTGATGACAGATAGTCGGCCCCCTTCACTGTTACACTTGCGTATGTACCATTGGTTGTGTTTGTTGGGAAGTCAGCCTTGATGGTCAAAGTAGTCGGTACATCTTGCTTCGGAATGACAAGTCCGAGGTTATTGAATGAAACCACTCCGCTCGTCGCCATTGTCTTCGAACTCACGAGCGTAGATCCATTGTACAGATACAACGTAGAAGGAGGCGTACCTGACCATGAGACGAGTGTATTTATTGCGACGACTTTTGAATCACCTGTTTGTGACTTTAGATTGAAATTAGAGAGAATGACATTTGAAAGCGTGTCGATTCCGCCATTTCTATAATTCTGCGATCGAAGTGGACTAGGGGAAGCAGAAAGTGTGAGAGTTGAAGTTGCAACTGTAATGACAATTGCGCAATCTGCATTAGCTGCAGCTCGAGTGATGGCGCCAAAACTTCCATCGGCAGGAGAGATACCTTTAGCCGTCTGATAAGCAGCAAGTGCGGACTTAAGTGTCGGACCAAAATATCCAGTTATCTCGCCTGTATAGAAGCCTTTTGCACTCAAGAATCTCTGAAGTGCAACAACATCGTTACTATTAGCTCCGATTGCAATGTTTGTACTGAACTTCCAAGCGGGGCATGCTGTAGTCAAATCGAGCGGAGTTGTAGTAGCTGCCTGAACTTTCAGTGTATAGCCGGTTTCATTGGACCTATCTGAATTGCCTTCCCCTGTCTTTATCTTGAAGGCATAGCTTCCCTCTATGGTTGGAGTTCCCTTTATTTCAGTCGTTGGATTG
This sequence comes from bacterium, assembly GCA_043745355.1. Lineage (GTDB taxonomy): Bacteria > Patescibacteriota > Minisyncoccia > Phycocordibacterales > CAIZLB01 > JBDKLC01. Next base: position 938 of record JAYTSY010000023.1, on the reverse strand, counting down.
TAGCAACTGTGTCCAGAACAATCCCCTGTGCCTGACGACAGACTAAGACCCGGAGGTAATGATCCAGAAGAGATTGCCGCTCTGTTATTATTTGAACTAGATGAACTCTTCAGAGTAGTCTGGTAGGGAATCTTGACGACAGCATCTGGCAGGACAATTGTAGGGCGGGTCCTAATAGCTTGGAGCTGGGCCTGGAGATAAGACAACTGAGTCTGTAGACTCTGTATCTGTGACTGGACCTGTGAAATTCTTGCACTTATCTCAGACTCACTATCAGCTTTTGAAACTGACGGGGTGAGTAAAAATGTGAAAACAAAGAGTGCTATTAGAATTCGGCTTGTAAATTTTTTCATTAAATGTTTTTTATATTGTGTTATTAATTATTTCACTTTTTCTACCATCTCAGCCACATCAGAACCTATTTATCCTGCTGATCCAACTTGACCGCTGCCTCTGGTGTCGAAACGCTCTTGCTCATAACAAATATTTTAATAAGTCCTGTTGCGATCAACCAGTATACGAGCATCGCAAGAAGTGTCGTCCATTCAAATACTGAACCTTCGACACGTGTAATTTGAAATACATTGAGAAATGGCGCAACAAAAGGATAGGTAACTCCATAAATAAAACTAGTGAAGCCTGCCCCGGAGTTTGCACCGAGCAGTTTCAAAACAAAACGAAATGCCATTAATGCTTCAAGTAAGCCGAGGATATACCACACTACTTGTGTGCCCCGATATAAAGGTTTTGTGCGCGGTGAAATTGATGAGTCCATAGAGATAAAATTAATTAGTTAGTACTGTTTAATTGTAGCATTAATATCAATTGTGAATCTATCCTTCGTTCTAGCTCACAAAAACTGTTACCGAACGTAAGGTGGATAGCTCACAAATGGGTTACCGTAATCACATATGATTATGGCAACAAAAAACGATATA
>JAYTSY010000022.1:0-20684 GCA_043745355.1 bacterium | reverse complement strand
TTTTTTGAACTGCTCTTTGCAAGAGTAATATCAGGAACAAAAGTACTAATTGCTAAAATTATCGCGAGGAGACTTGCAAAATACAAAGGGATATTTTTTTTCATAAATTATTTTTTAATGCTAGCCAATTGATCTTGTATATCTCCTCTTAAATTTCCCTTGTCATCTCCCACAAGAGTCACATCCTGGTCGATCAGTGCAAGTGCTTTTTCAAAACTCTCTTTTGCCATTTTTTTATCTGTTGCATAGTAATAAAGACCCATATAAAAGTAAGCCTTTGCTTCAATGGGATTGAGGCTAATGCCTTTCTCTATATCACTCAGAATACTTGGATTCAATTTTGGGGTCACTTTTTCATTCTGAGTAGCGATTATGCTCGCAAATGCTCGATAGAGATAAGGTCCAGCATAGCTAGGATCAATTGCCACAGCCTTGCCGAAGTCGTCAATTGCGACGGTAGTTGAACCTTTGTCACTTGCGAGTTCAATATTGCCTAGCAATTCATATGCGCTCGATTTCAAACGAATATTTTTTTCTGACAATCTAATGACTCGCTTTGCAAAAATACTTGATTGATCAAGGTCGCCTTCAGTAAAATAATATCGTCCAAGATTAAATGTAGCCAACTCATTGTCAGGTTCAAGAGATATTGCTTTATTATAATCAGCGAACGCCTTTTGACGGTCACCTGACAATTCATATAAGTGCCCTCTGTTTGCATGTGCAAGAGCAAATGTAGGTGCAATCTCAATTGCTTTTGAATAATTTTTTTCTGCTTCTCCATACATATTGAGTATTTCCTCCGCATACCCTCTCACTCGATAAGCTTCAGCAACTTGTGGATTGATCGTGAGAACCTGATTTGCAGCGTCGATTGCCTTCTGTGCATATTCTGATTGAGATGATGTGGAAAATCCTGCCTTTTGAGCATATGCGTTTGCTAGTTGGATGAGAGAAGGTATTTTTTCATCTCCAACAGCACTCGCTGATATCGTTTGAGATTTTACTATTACTTGATCGAAATTATTTGAGTCGAAATTTACGGTGAGTTGTTCTGCTTCTGCCTGTCGCAAAGTATTTGCATCCTTTAGCTTTGCATTCATATATGCATATATTCCTACTCCAATGATAATAAGGATAACTATTACACCAATTAATATTCTGTATATTTTATTCATATGATATACATTAAATAATAACACATTAAATAAAAGAAAAACCACATAACTCTCAAAAGAGAGTTATGTGGTTTTTCTTTTATTTAAGCGATCGCTGTGATCTTTACTTTGAAGTGTGGCTGTCGATGGCCGTTCTTAGGAGTTCCTGATCGGCTCTTCTGCTTGTATCGCATGATGATGACCTTTGCGTCTCGTCCGATCTCTACGATCTCGCCTGTTGCTTTCTTGCCAGCGACTGTTGGAGTGCCGAGAACAGTCGTTGAACCATCGTCTGTCATGAGAACCTCTGCAAATTCAAGTTTGTCTCCAATATTGTATTCACCGATCATTTTCTCAATCTTAACGATTGTACCAACTGATACACGATACTGCTTGCCGCCAGTCTTGATCACAGAAAAACTAGATGTATCAGGAAGGGTTGAGACCGTAGAAGCAGAAGCTTTTGTCGCTGCTTTTGGGGCCTTTTTAGTTGTCTTTTTAGCTGTAGTTGCCATAGGGTTACCAATATAACGTATTTAAGGGTTTGATGCAACATGAAGGGCATGAGCGGGCGGTGATTCACCACCAATACCCATCACCCTTAGGATTTAGGCATTTAATGCTGATTTTGACCCCCAAGGCTTCAGCAATTCTTTGAATAAATCTCATTGTTGGGTTTGAATCGTCATTTTCAAATCGAGACAATTGAGATTGAGTAATACCAGCAAGTTGGGCTGCTTCAGCTTGACTGATCCCTTTTTTCCATCTTTCTTCCCGAAGCATCATTCGGATACGATAATCAAAACCTTGCTTATCCACAAGACAAGGTGGAAGTACATTTTTTCTTTTGATTTGTTTAATAATTTGAGAGTTATTTTGATTGTCGAGATTGATTAATTCGTTCATATTAATAAAATTATATAATATTCAGTTTAAATAAAAGGTGCGATTTTCTGTAGGTTCAAAAATATTGCATTTAGCGTATATAATATAAATTCCGCATCAAAAATATATCATATGCGCTAAATGCGCTATTTTAAGTCCCTAACCCTTTCTACTTCAGATGAAGGGCGTTTATATTTTATCATCACACAGATCAATTCGAAGTAAAGTTTTATTAAAAATAAATTGAAATAAAATAAAAACACCTCGCGCAGACTTGGTTGCGCGAGGTGTGATTTTTTAGTCTGGAAGCGTTTCAACCACCGCTATTTTCATAGGTTTGAGCATCTCTTTTTGAAACGGCCCATACCACGCACTAGCCGTGATCTTTTTACCCTCGAGGATATATGGCAGCCACACTCTGTCAGCCGGCATCATTTCATCAAGCGGTAATTTATCAAAATCAAACCATGTTGGATCCGCCAATTCATCTGTCGATTCGGCAACGCCATCCCATTTGTCAGTCATATAGACATGCACCTGACAGACAAATTGGGTACCATCAGTTTTTGTGTTGTGGAAATCAATTATTGCAACTTTGCGATCTGCAATATATGTCTGATCTAGCTGAATACCAGCATCAGCTCTCTTTTCACTGTTGGTTTCTTCTGCTGTTTCTCTCACAACGCATTGAATCATTGTCTCGCCGGGCTCAAGCCCGCCACCAGGTCCGTTCCAGCATCCCGCACCGACCTTTTTCAGTTTCTTCATAAGCATCACAGTGTTCCCTTTTTTGAGAAGACAGAGTGATGCTTTTAATAATGTTTTTTCTTCAGGCATAAAAAATGTTTCAGAAAGTGGTTGTACTTCTCGCTCGAATATACTCCTATTCCTCCCCGTCATCAAGTGCCGGTAGCGCCACATCAAGCACCTCAACACCCGCAGCATCTCCAGTGATTCGTAACACATCTTTATCGATCTTTTTGAGTTCAGTGTGCGCCTTGTTGTACTGATTGACTGTTGTACTGAGCGACTTGCCGAGAGCTCCCATAAACTGATCATATTTGCCAATGTGCTTACCGAGCTCTTCCACACGCTTAATGATGTCCTTGGCAGTTTCCTCGATTTGCATCGCTTTGAGGCCCTGCATGACGGTCTGCAGATACGCGAGAAATGACGTCGGCGAGACGATTATCACCTTGTACTTGCTCGCTGCTCGCTGTATCAAATTCTCGGTTTCTTCTTTCAACGCCCCGATAGTATTCACCAAAAGATCGTAATAGATAGCCTCGTGAGGAATAAACATAAAGGCGAAGTCCATCGTGCCTTCGGAGGATTTGATGTATTTCGAAGTTTCTGCAATACGATTCTTCAAATCATTTACAAAAAGTTTTTCGAGCTTCTCCTTTTCAGCAGGATTTTTTTCATCAACAAGACGATTATAATTTTCAAGACTAAACTTTGAGTCGATTGGAATAATTTTGTCTTTCACAAAGACGACGGCATCAACGATAGTGGCATCCTTGAATGCATATTGCATTTGATAACTTCCTGGTGGCAACACATTTTTGAGCAATGTCTCAAGATAATATTCACCCAAAATGCCTCGCTGCTTTGGATTCTTCAAAATATCTTGAAGGCTTTGTAGCTGATCGGCAAATGACACAACCTGACGATTGGTTTCGTCGAGCTTCGTCAACCGCTCCGTCACGTCTTTGATCAACTTGTACGACTCCCCTGTTTGGTGACGCATACTTTCCTGCATATCTCGAGAACTTTGACCGAGCTTCTGGTCCACAGTCTTTGAAACATCATTCATCTTGCTATCCACGTTGCGAGAGAGGTCGTTAATATGTTGGAGGAGCATTTGCATGCCTGTATTGTCCTCAGTCTTTTCAGGTTTTTTTCGAGAAATGACTACAAAATACCCAACAACTCCAATATTGATGAGGACGAGGATTAGCGCTACAATGAGAACAACGGATGTATTCATAGACATAGTATATCAAAATAATTTATAAATAATTTAAGCGTAATAAACATGACACTTCAGGAACAGATCAAAGGCGAAATCAAAACATCGATGATGGCAAAAGATGCGGTCAAATTGACCGTGGTGCGCGGACTCTCGACAGCATTCATGAACGAGCTCGTCGCTACAAAGCGCACTCCACAGGATGTGCTTACCGATGAGGAGGCCTCAGCTGTCATTCGCCGCAATATCAAACAGCGCAAAGACGCCATCGAACAATTCACCGCTGGTGGCCGTCCTGAGCTCGCGGAGTCTGAACAAGCAGAACTCGCGGTCCTTGAGACATATCTCCCTAAAATGATGTCTCAAGACGATATACGACCCCTTGCAGAGGCCAAGAAAGCCGAACTCGGTATTACTGACAAAACAAAGGTCGCCATGCTCATGGGTGCAATGATGAAAGACCTCAAAGGCAGAGCAGACGGCAATGATGTCAAAGCAGTTGTCGAGAGTCTTTTTTAATGGTATAAATTAATTCCAGGAGGTACTAGTATGAAATTAAATCATGAAGTTCCAGTTCCACACGATCGTGGCCACGAGCTCTTGGGAAAAATGAAGGATGCTATCCGCGACCATAGCGCTGAGATTAATACATCAGCCGATGCAGCAGAAGTGCTTGGAATGAATACATTCCCCCAAAGAGAAATAAGCCCATCTCAACCTGCAACCCGCCACAATTGGAAAAAACCAAATGCTGCCGAAGCAGAAAAAAGATGGCAAGATGAGCACGATCAATAAGAACACGCCGGCCTCCCCTAGAAAGGAGCCGGCTGTTTTAGTTTTTGGAAATACTGTACGTAACGAAGCGGAGTGCGGGGAGGAGGTCATTTATTTAGTAAACTAAATATCATATTCCTCTTCAAAAGAATCATAAGACCCAATTTTAGCGAAATCAATACTAAAAGAAGCATCTTTATTTTTATAAACAACAACCGTATCTAAACCAATATCTTCTAATTTTTTATAATTAAGAAGTTCTCCCTCTTTTAAGTTTAAGACATCCCTTAGGATCCATTTTCCTAGTGCGTCATTTGGATTCGACATTAACGCTTTACTACCTTGCTGACATACGCTAGCAGATAAATTCATTTTATTCGGCAATAATAAATTAAAAACATCATCTCTTGGTGGAAAAAAACCTTTAAATTTTCTATGTATCCAGGCCGGAATAGGAATATACACTTCATTAATCTTTCTCTTTCTACCCTCAGCATTCCACTGATTTAAACCACTATTTGTTGGTACTTTTTTCTGTTCTCTTAAACCTTGAGTTGAATAAAGGGGTAAAAAGACATGCTCTCTTTTTGAATAGAATTTTGGAAAAACCAATTCAGCCCTATCACTTTTTGAAGGGAATAACGACTCCAAAGCTGTAAAAGGATCATCAATAATTTCCACAGTTACCTCAAGAAGAACACTCTTAACTGTAAATCTTTTAAACAAGGTACTTTTTGAAATATTAAAAGAATATTCTTCATATTTATCCAAAAATGTAATTGTCTTTTTGTCAGATTTTTTAATTTTAATTGATGAAATATCAATGGGATGCATCGGCGTTTCAATAATTGACATTTTTCCTTTTGATCGGCAGATACAATGATAAATTATGCTATCCAAACGATAAATATTCTTAGTCACTTGAATGCGTTCATTCCTAAGTCGCGCAATCTCTAAAACTTGCTCTGTATGTGAAAGATCTCTAAACTGATGACTATCGCTATTAAATTCAGCAATTTTTTCCATTTTCTTTCCACTCCCTTGAAGAAAAGTCTTAAGTCCAAAACCAATTCCATCAGATGAGGCGTCAGCCGATGTATCAGATCGGGAAAGATTTTCGGCTCCGAAACTTTTGCAAAAAAGGTTTTCGGCGACCCTGTAGTAAAGATATGGCATCTCACTATCTGAAAAGAGCTTAGACAAAGCGCCTGCTGTTTGTAGCATTTTTTTGTAATAGTCTCTTTTTGATTCCTGTTGATTTTCTATAAACATATATTTATTTGATGGCAAGGGCAATATTTTTTGCAATACGCTCAATGACTGTAACCGTGACTGAGTTACCAGCTTGCTTATAAATTCTGCTATCAGCTATATCCTTAGGTATTTTATAACTACGAGGGAAACCCTGAGCAAGTAAGCACTCTTTAGGCGTTAATTTTCTTATCCCTTTTTTATCCAGTACAATCGGCACATTATGTCCACCCGTACCCATGTTTGCTGTCAAAGTGGGAAAAAGTCCTTTTTTATTTTCACGTACATACTTTCTTCTCCATTGATACACAGTTTTATCACTTTTAACAAACGGCTTTAGTCTTGAGAATATTGGTTTTTTATTGTAATAGTACTTTTCGGAAACTTCCTTCTCAAGGATATCTGCAATCTTTTTTGATAGGGCAATCGCAGGTGGAAAATCAAATTTCTCATATGCCTTCTTATCCTTGAAACCAACTATATATATTCTTTCTCTATTTTGGGGAATATTTCCATATTCAGAGCTTGCAAGTACTTTTGCTTTAACAAAATAACCTAAACTTTTTAACGCGTCTTCTATTATCATAAATGTTTTTCCGTTATCATGACTCTTCAAGTTCTTCACATTCTCCAAAAGAAATCCTTTGGGCTTTTTTTCCTTTAGAATTCTTATAATATTAAAAAACTGATTCCCTCTCTTTGTATCTTCAAATCCCTTTCTATATCCCGCAATAGAAAATGGCTGACACGGAAAACCCGCGAGTAGAAAATCAAAATCTGGAAGTGATGCTGGTTTTATTTCACCAATATCCCCCACCGTGAGTTTTGTTCCAGTAAAATTTAAATCATATGTGAGCTTACAGAAGGGTTCAAAGTCGTTTGCAAAAACAGTCTCAAAGCCAGACTTGTCGAACCCAAGTCTTATACCACCAATTCCAGCATATAGGTCTATAGTTTTTAGTTTTTTAGCTCTCATTATTTGCACATTATAGCTGAAAATACTTTTTCAAACTAATCTTTCGAGTAACAACAAAGCCCGCCACTGTCCTTTCGAACAATGGCGGGTTGGGGGACTGTCCCCCTAACTTAACGCCTTCTTTAACCTCGTAGCGGTCACCCACCCAATAAGCCGCATTTATTCCCTACAGCGCACTTGATAGAGCGAGCCTCCATCAGTAGCCGAGAAGATGCTTGCTCTGCGTCTTCCCATCTCCACGAGCTCATTACACATCTTAAAGAATGTGCGAGCTCCCTCACGACCTCACGCGTCTCAAATGACACCTGAATCATTTTCGCGGAGTTATAACCTTGGACCCCACTGAAGCCCTTTCCAGCGTTTGCACCCATCCGCTCACATGTTTTACAAAAGTTAAACCAAATACTTCTTCAAAAACTTTCTCATTATAGGTCCCCTGTCGGCAGGTGGAATGGTATGCCCTGCATTCTCAAATATTTTTATTTCATACGTCTTATCAAACTCTTGCAACTTTTTTTCATAATCATATACTTTTCCGACTGGGTATGTTGTATCTAATGCTCCGTGAAATATAAGCACCGGGCAACTAATCCCCTCTACAAAATTTATTGCTGATCGCTCATAACGTGCTTCATCAGTGTCCTCGCATTCCCTTCTCATATTGCTTGCCATCTCTTGATCTACTGTCGTATCTAAAATATTTTTAAAATCATACATACCCGATTGAAACACTGCAGCCTTAAAATTAGTTTTATATTTTGAAATAATAAACTCAGTAACATTTGATCCCCTTGAATGCCCCCATATTGCCATCTTTGATATATCTACAAAATCATTTTTCATAAATTCATCAATACCGTCAAGTACTCCTTGAACTGTTTTAGGTCCACAGTAGTCGCGATCCCCTTTTGATTCACCGAAGCCCATTTGGGATGGCATGAACACTGAGTATCCTTGATTTACCAGTTTTATGGCTAAAAGAACATGTTCCCATGCACCTGAGTGATTAAACCCATGAACGTACACTAGGGCTGGAAACGGTCCTGTGCCTTCGGGTTTGAATAGGAGGCCTTCAAGCTCGACGCCAGCACTGTCGTATGAAATTTTGGTAAAAGAGTAGGTTTTGTTCATGGAGTGATTATAGCAAGAGTAGTATAAAAGAACTTAGCCAGCTAGCCCATTAACAGCAAGTGCCATAAAAGTAAAGAAGCTAAATGCTAAAATTCCAGCAATACCTATTACAAAAAATAAACTTCCTCCTAATTTAGCGTTCTCATATTTATAAGCTTTATGCCCCAAAATTATATAAGTTACAGAAATAAAAATTGATATGAATAAAATAAGAATACCTAGTCCAGCAGAAGTCGGAAATAGATGTATAAGAATATACAACAATAGAAGATGAGCAACTAAAAGACTAACTGCTTTGTATAAGTAATTCATAATTTATAATATTATCACAACATTCACCTGTGACCCTACCGGAAGTCGGTCACAAGTTCTCGCCTGCTCGCTCGACCCGCGACCCGCTTCACTCGTCTACGCTCGCTTTTTTATATTTAAAAATCAGTAGCATCTATAATTTATTTGCTTTATCATTCATGAGATGGAACCCGCCGAGGAACAAAATTCACATTGGACTATCTGCCATAAGTGTCACGGGCAGGGAAAAACGACGAGAGAACCCACAAAAAAACAGTGGCGTATTTTTCAGATCAAGTTACTCAAACATGAAGCCTACAATTGCGGAGATACTGCCCCCACACCTCCCGGGAAAATCTCGGATCCTTGTCTTCACTGTCGCGGTTCGGGATTACAGACTTGTGCACATGAGGTGCAAGCAGATTTCAAAAAATATCCGCATGTTGCAATCATAGGTGGCGGCATAGGAGGAGTAGCTTTGGCGGTAGCCTGTTTGCATAGAGGGATTCCATTTACTCTGTACGAACGTGACGAGAGCTTTGATGCACGTGCTCAAGGGTACGGATTAACATTGCAACAAGCAAGTAAAGCAATAGCGGGTTTGGGCATTTTTTCGCGGAACGAAGGAATCACTTCTACTAAACACATCGTCCACAATACAGACGGTAAAATAATTCACGAGTGGGGCCTTCGAAGTTGGGGAAAAACGTTTATTGAGAAAACTGCCAAACGTAAAAACGTACATATAGCTCGGCAGAAATTACGTTTATTATTTCTGCAGGAGTTGGGTAATAGTACCTCAGTGAAATGGGGCCACAAATTGATCAGCCTCTTCCCTAACAAAGAAGGTAAAGTGAATCTAAGTTTTCGAGTGAAGGATATTCAGGAAACGGCAGAAGCAGATCTCGTGGTCGGAGCGGATGGTATTTACAGTGTAGTTCGCCAATTATTAATAGGAGAGGAAAAAACTCCACTCCATTATTTGGGGTGCATGGTAATACTAGGAATTTGCCCTTTGAAATCACTCAGCGCTATTACGAGTCCCCTCTTTGATTCTGCAACTGTGTTTCAAACTGTAAATGGTAATGAGAGGATATATGTCATGCCGTACGATAAAGATACGATTATGTGGCAAGTAAGTTTCCCTATGAAAGAATTAGACGCAAAGAAATTGAGTGCACAAGGTGGCAATGCAATGCGAGATGAAGTAATACGTCGACTCAAGTGGCACGACCCTATTCCGCAGATTCTGGCGGCTACACAGGAGTCAGAGATTACCGGATATCCCATTTATGACAGAGCATTATTTGACCCGGCTTTATTGCAGGATATTGGCAATGTGACCTTGCTCGGTGATGCAGCTCATCCCATGAGTCCATTCAAAGGACAAGGGGCAAATCAGGCACTGCTCGATGCCTTAATGCTCGCACGAAAGATTAGAGCGGAATGTGATCGAAATCCGGAGTGGCGTGAATCGGGGATAAGAAAAAGTATCCTGACTGGATTCGAGGAAGAAATGGCGCGTCGATCAGCTTCTAAAGTGAAAGATTCCGCGAAGGCGGTGGAATTTCTGCATTCGGATGACGTGATGCGTAAGAGTGGTGGGCATGGTTGAAAAGGTGGTGAAGTTTATGGGTGATCAGTTAGGGTGGCTTTCAGGACTTTTAAAAGATTCAGGCGATATAAAAATAATAATGTATGAATTAAATAGTGTTGCCAAAAATATCCCTTTCTTGTAGGAGGTATAAATGGTGAAAAGAGCCTTATTTTGAGGGACGATTTGTGCATTGACAAATCTATCGTATTCTGTTATACTACTGTTTAAATTAAGTTCTTTACATTTTCAGATTTGGCTGCATCTTCTAGGACATCTATATGTCTTAAAAGATGCAGCCAAACGAGCTGCACATAAAACACCAACAATCCAGCATCAGAAACTATGTCCATCTCACTGAAAAAACTCGATAAAGCCGCCGTCTTGGCTGCTCTCTACAACGCCTCAAAGCCTCAAGGTATGGGGTTCCTGCAATACGATCCGACGCCCATGACGACAGAAGTGGCGCAAGAGCTCCTTGATACCACTCCGGGTCAGCGCTTCGACTACCTCAAGGGCCGCGTGATGAAAATCAGCCTTTCCGGCGACGAGCTCCATACCGGTGGCTACAATCGCGACAATGGCGACAACGCCGCGGAAAACGTCATCGCAACGCTCGAGCAGAGCGGCGACGTGAATGCGCCGGCCTTGCAGACTGTTCATCAGATCAACACGATGGCAGCCGCGAGCGACGTCGAGAAGCATCTCGGCGAACATACTCGGATCGAAGGCAATGTCTGCACCCTCGGGCTGGCAGACGTTCGCGAGCATCTCGAGCCGGCGGTTCGGAACGTAAAGTATCGCAATTAGCGGTCTCATGCTCCAGGACTGACAAAAATAATAAACCAAACGCTTTGAAGATACGCGTATAACTTCACCCCATGCAATAAAGATACATTGCGTGGGGTTTATCATTTATATATTTTATATTACTGCACTGATGCATTAAATTCAATTGTTAATTGTGAGTATTTTACATATGATAGGTATATAAATCTTGAACGCCACTATGTTGAATATATCTCAATTTTCACCGGGAAAACTTAAAGATACAGAACGGGTTTTAGCCACTGTTATTGATCATTTTACGACTGACAAAATCCAACCTCGGTTTAATAAAATATCATTGCTCACGAGGTCATAAACGTTATGGTGTGAAGAAATCTGAATTTGAGGAAGCTATCAGTAAATATGTGAAAAGTCTGAAATTCAAGCCTGAGCTACTTGATGCACTTGAACTTACTTTTATGAAAAAGTATCGTCAACGTGAAAAAGAAATCGTAAAGGCGTCAAGTGATATCCATCAGACAATTGCAAATCTTGAGATTGAGCAAGCATCAAAACTTGAAATTATTGCAACAGCTAAAAGTGCCGTAGTAAGAGAAAGGTTTGAAAAGGATGTTGATCTTCTTGAAGAAAAAATAAAGGAAGCAAAAAAGGAACGCTTGAAAATTCAGATTACAAGAGACGATATTAAGTCATTTGTCCGAGAAGTAAAAAACATAATGGAACACCCTGCTGAAATACTGTTACAGCCAAGCAATCCAATGGGGAAAGAGAAACTCTTTGAGTTGTTCTTTGAGAAGATGCCTACCTATGCAGACATAGTTAGTGGAACACCAAAATTATCCTATGTTTTTAACCTCTCTACAGAATTCATACCTGATATGGGAAAGTTGGTGACCCTACCAGGAGTCGGTCACAGGTTCTCGCCTGCTGGCTCGACCCGCGACCCCGCCTCACTCGCCTATGCTCGCTCCGGCTTTCGACTTTTAAAAACGCAATCACATTGCGTTTTTAAATCACAAATTTTTGCTTCGCCAAAATTTGTGACCCTACCGGGAGTCGAACCCGGATTACAGCCTTGAGAAGGCCGTGTCCTAACCATTAGACGATAGGGCCAATGTGTTACTAATATTGCATATTTTTGACTAAAAATAAAGCCGGCGCTCTCATCTAAATGACAGGGGGTCTGACCCCTACCCTATTAACGATCTGGTGGGATTTGGTAATAATTAATCATGTATTTAGTGAGGTCGACAAACGGCTGAGCCAATGTTTCCGATGAATACTGCACTCCACGGGGATTGATCGTATACATGAATACAAAGAACTTCGGATCATATGCGGGGAACCACCCGACAAATGAGTGCAGGTATTTGTCGTCATAATATCCGCCACCTGGGGCCGCTATCTGAGCGGTTCCTGTTTTGGCGGCAACCGTATAGCGGGGATTCTTTGCTTTGCCCTGCAAAAGCACATTGTCGACATCATTGACGAGCATGGTGGTCACATCACGGGATGTCTGCTCTTTGATCACTTGTTCTCCTTTTGCCGGCGCAACAGTTTTGCTATATCCGAGTCGATAATTAATTTGTTTTACAACATGTGGAGTGACAAGATACCCGCCGTTTGCAATGACAGAGAGTGCACGGGCAGTCTCTATCGGCGTCATAGCAATACCTTGCCCGAATGATGCGGTTGCATGCTCGACGTCACGAGGACTTTTCAAGTTATCGACGATTCCAGATGCTTCGTTCGGCAAATCGATACCGGTCTTTTCGCCAAGTCCAAATTTATAAAAATAATCTGAGAGTGCTTGATTCCCTACTTTGTTTGCAACAAATGCAAACCCCAGGTTGAGCGACTGGGCCATCGCCACTTGCAGTGTCGTCACACCGTGCGGTTTCTTGTCGAAATCTGAAATAGTTTTCTTGTCGAGTGTGATCGTACCTGCATCATTATATGTTGTTGAAGCAGTCACTTTGCCCGTATCAATTCCAACAGCCATGGTGAGAGGCTTGATGACAGAACCCATTTCGTAAACACTTTCCACCAGGTCATTACGGAAGATAGCAGGGTCCCCTACTTTGCTTAAATCATTGGGATTAAATGTCGGTGTCAATGCCATGGCGTAGATCGAACCAGTCTTCGGATTCATAATAATACCACCAGCACTTTCCGAAGAATATTTTTTGAGGATTCCGTTCAATGTTCCTTGGAGGTAAGTCTGCGTATCCGGGTCAATGGTCGTGACAATGTCACCCTCCAGAGATTCACCTGCTGCCACAGTTTTTCGAATATCAGAAAAAACCTCCGCAAAGAAGTTCACGTACACGCCATCACTATTTCGACTGAGCACCTCATTATAATAGCGTTCAAGCCCATAACGGCCGGAATAATCATTACCTTTGAATCCCATAAGGCCGAGAGTTTGCGCGGCGAGGTCGTTACCTGGGTAGTAACGCCACTTTTCCTGATAAAGGGAAACGCCAGGAAATGCGAGTGTGCTAATACGCTTTCCCACATCGTCCTCTACTTTTTTGCTAATTTCTTCGTATGTATCGCTCTGCTTTGCTGCGCGATTCAGAAATGCGACATGATCCATCGGGAGAATGGCATTGATCTTTTCATAAATCGCCTCGGTATTACCATTTTTTTGCAGAACGGTCGGGTTGATGACGAGCGTAAAACCAGACTTCAGGGTTGCACCAGAGATAACAGTCCCTGCTTTATCACTAAAAAATATGGTACCACGATCAAATATAGCGTTTGAGGGACGCTGATATTGACGATCGGCACGTTGCGCAAAATCAGACGCATGAATGACCTGCAACGAATACAATTTTGCAAAAAACAAAAGAGAAACGAGAAGCGTGCAAATAGAAATAAAGCGAATGCGATTGCGCATATACAATCAGTGTATCACGAGAGCTTATCGGACAGCCACGTTTTTGCCAGCATGTTCTCGAGTGACAAATTGTGCATCTCCAGAGACCGCCTTGAATCCGAGGTTACTCGCCAATTCCATGTTTACACCTGCCTTTGCGGTAATGTATTTAAATTCTAATTCACTGAGGGTGGTTGAAAGTTTTGAAATCTCCACTTCAGTTGTCTGACGTGCGACAACATTGTGAACAGTCTTGTTCACCAAATATACATACAATGATGCAAGTATGACAATAGCTACTGCAAGTACCCAAAAACTAAGGGCTGCAGTTCTTTCAATTGTTCGTAGTGTCATTGTTGCTTGCTTCATGTTTTTATAATTAAAATTTTTCTATTATTCTTAATTTTGCACTCCGAGATCGTGGGTTTTTCATCACCTCCTCGTCTGTCGGTACTATGGGCTTTTTAGTAATCTCCCGTCCGCCCTCCAGACTTTTAAAATAACGTTTTACTGTGCGGTCCTCCAAACTGTGATATGAGAGGACCGCAAGTCGTCCACCTGGGACAAGGAGATTGAATGCCTGAGGAAGAGCTTCCTCTAGGCATGCAATCTCATCATTCACAGCAATACGAAGTGCTTGGAACGTCTTAGTTGCGGGATGGGTCTTACCGAATCTCTTGAAGAGTGGCAAAGCACCTTTCACAATCTCTGCAAGCGCAAATGTCGTTGCAATTGGGTGTTCTGGTTCGGCGTTCTCGGTTCGCGCGCCACGCGCTTTGACTATGGCTGCCGCAATGCGGTGCGCGAACCGTTCCTCACCATACCCGCGAATGATTGCTTCGATATGTTCCGCTGACCAATTATTCACAATGTCAGATGCGGTGAAAACGTGATCTTCACTCGTCCCAAACATCATGGACAACTGCTCGTCTTTGCGAAATGTAAATCCCCGCCCTGATTCGTCTAGCTCGTATGAGCTCAGCCCGAGGTCAAAGAGGATACCCTCCGCGCCAGCAATTCCCGATTCTGAACATGCTTCTGTCATTGATTTGAAGTTTCTGCGAAAAACGATGAAGTGATCTTTTGTAAAAGATCCGTTTTGCGCTATCTCCAAGGAAAAGATGTTTGTCGTTGCTCGATCGATAGCATCGCCATCAAGATCAAAGCCGACAACCTTTACGTTTCCCTCCATTTTTTCGATGATGGCTTGCGAATGCCCGCCATCTCCGAGATTGCAATCAATAAATGTGGGCGTATTCTTGAATCGTTCAAGTGCCAACCCGCTGATTATTTCCTGTAAAAGAACTGGTACATGTCGCATGAGAATTGAGGGTTAGATGACTCCGATCTCGCCGAGCTTTTCAGCCAACTGATCGGCTTGTTTCAAGACCTTGGTCTTGTAAGCCTTCCATCGTCCTTCATCCCATATTTCAACTCGACTGTGTACTCCCGCGAACACTCCCTTTCCCGAAATCCCTGCAAAATCTCGCAAGAATTCTGGGATGAGCATTCGTCCGATCGAATCGATATCGCACTCAACCGCTCCTGCCAACATGATTCGGTTGAATCCTCGAGTATCCGCCTGACCGATCGACAACCCCCCGAGCTTTTCAGAAATCTTTTCCCATTCCTTCAATGGATAGAGGAAAAGGCAATTGTCGAGACCATGCGTGACCACAACCTTCTTGCCGAGTTCCTTACGGAATTTCGACGGAAGAGATATTCTTTTCTTTTCGTCGAGGGTATGTGTGTATTCGCCGATCAACATGTGTTTTTCCGTTAGCTTTTCTCAATTTACCACTTCTTCCCACTTACTTACTATTCTATACCACCAGACTCCCCTGTCAAACCAAGGTTATCCACATGTGTTCGGGAGCAGGAACTAGTTTTTGAGTATATTTTAGATACTAAAAAACTTGACATATATATCTGTATATATCATAGTATCTTCAGAATAAATTAAATGGGTAGTGGCTCTGAAAGGAAGCCCTAGTGTCCCAAACAATACACTGAAGTTGACCTAAATAATGAACTACCAACTCAGCGGTTTTGAGCCATTTGAGATGGACAAACCAAACAGTATCGGCGGCCTAGGACATACAATGTTTCAGGCTGCCAAAATTGCAAATGAAAAGGATTGCGTGATCTTGGTTGGGGTGCGTCCACTTAGCAAGCGATGGAAAGACGCCATTCCACTCGTTTTCAGTCCAGGGAACATCAGCGAGGCGATGAAAGTTATCAAAGACACCCTTGGTCAAATTCGGAATAGATTTTTCCTGGTTGGTGACTACTTTCCAGAAGTGGAGATTTATCTTCTGAACAAAAACTACATCGGCAATCTTATCTGCGCCTATGAATGGGACAGGGAAATGACGGAGCCAATGCGTTGCACTATCAGCAACCTGCAGTGCCTCGTCATCGAGTCGGGCGAAGCAAAAAGGTACTAAATACTCCTCCTGTCGACAATTTCCACCCTCTCCTCTTAAGGCTTGCCTTTATGGGAGAGGGTGTTTTTTATTACACAAATCAACTTAATGATATGATATTGACATGCTAACCATTAATTTTCATCCCGAATGTGACATCCCTCGCTTTATTGAAGGTGCGAAAGAATATAAAAAGATTTGGTCGTCAGAAGGAGAAAAGATAACTCAAGCAATAGAGAAGATAAGTAATTTTAACTTCAGAGCAGGCACCTACAATGCTATTATTTTGGATAATAAACCAAGTGCTTCCTACCCACTTATTCTGCTTTCAAGTTATTCTCTTGAAAAGAAGAGAGCTACTCTCGTACATGAACTAACTCACAAGGTATTACCTCGAAATGAAAAAATGAAAGCTAGTGAGCTTGAAAATCATAAAATACTTAATCTTATACTTTATGAAATATGGACTGAGCTATACGGAAAAGAGTTTGCAGATTTGTCAGTTGAAGGTGAATCTATGTTTGGAGATTTATATAAACAAGCTTGGGAGTATTTTTTTACACTTACCAAAGAACAGAGACAAGAAGAGTATCAAAAGTTTATTGCTGCTTTTAAATAATTAGAGCTCAATTACCTCCTCTAAACGTTTCACCAAAAAGTCATGCTCAATCGTACTCAAAAACCATCCGGCTTTTGGACCGCTTGTTTTTCCCAATATTGAAAGATAGATTGCTTCAAAAAATTCTTTCGGTGCAATCGCAGTTTTTTCTTTTATCTCATGCAGAGCACTGTGAAATGCTTGACCGTCGGCGCTGTTGTTTGATTTAACAAACTCTAGTACTTCAGCAAGTGAAGTCTTCTGTAATGGGGTCAGACCCCGTGCTGCCTCAGGCACTTCTTTTTTAATTTCAAACTTATAATCTTCTGGCGCACATGTTTCAATCCAGATCTTTGCATATTGAATCCTTTTTTTCAGCTCTATTTTGTCTACATCAGTCAGTGGCTTTTCAATAATCTTCTCCACTTCTTTTTCAATATCGAGATGAGGCATTTGTACGAGATATGCGATTTGAGAGAAACGAGGCATAGCGCGTGGCAGTATATTTTTGCGCTCCTCTGGAGTATGAATCAGGGTAAAGAGCCGACTGAAATCAGTCGTATCTCCACCAAAAAACCCTGCGGCAAATTTGTCGTAAGTATCAAAGAGAATAGGCACAGTGTCGCCATCTGGTACAAATTCAATCACGCGTTGTGGTTCTTTTTGGAGGAGTAGCAGGCGGAGAATGTCAGGTGGCAAGAGGTCAGCAATATCGCGCGAAGAAGACCCTGCACCTTTTGAAGATGACATTTTCTTCCCAGCGACTTGGAAGAATTCATACGGGATGTTGAAGGGTGGCTCATGCATGAATACCTCACGACAAATTGTTTCGGCAACGTCACGTGCACCCCCTTTTGTTGAGTGATCCTTTCCACCGCCTTCGACGTGAACGTCTAGCACCTTGAATTTGGCAGCCCATTCTACTTTCCATGGTAATATTCCCCGTCCGTTATATGGAGAAACTTTTCCCTGATGATTGCAACCTGTCGCCCAAGCAATATCTCGGCATGTATAGGTGACAAGTTCGCCATCAAATTCTGAAGCAAGTGTTGTACTCATCTTTCCGCAGTTTTCACATACTATACTCACAGGAAGCCAATTACCCTCTTTGACAGAGCCCGAGATTCTTTTATATATTGCTCTGATTTTATCTGCGTGTACAAGGGAGAGTTTAATGGTTTCATTGAAGTCACCATTTTTGTAAAGGTCTGAGGAGCGGTAGTACTCGGGTTCAAACCCAAGTTCCTTAATTACTCCGGCGAATTCTCCCGCAAAATATTCTGCATAATTTTTTGCTTTACCGTCAGGTGACGGAATATCATACAGCGGTTTTCCCATGTACGGCTTGAATGTACTCTCGTCGAGATACACAGGCAATCCATCCATCGGTGCAGAGTCATTTATTTCAAAAAGATATTTATTTGCGATACCCCGCTCGTTCAACACCTCAGAAATGAGTCCGTGAATGGCCACACCTCGCAGTGATCCGACATGCACGCGGCCGGACGCGGTCTTTTCATCACGAATAACGAGCGTCCGGCCGCCTTTGACCTGACTTTCATATTTATTCAAAACATCATTGACAATGCGATCGGCCCAGAACATTTTTTAATTATAACCCGAAATTACTAAAGAATTGCTATATCCGCTCCTTACTTATTCGATAGAAACAATAGTATATTTGACGACACCGGCTGGTGCATTGAATGTGAACTCTTCGCCCTTCTTTTTGCCAAGTACCGCCTGACCAAGGGGAGATTTGAAAGAGATTTTTCCGGCTGAAGTGTCAGCCTCTTCGGATCCTACCAGTGTGTAGATTTTTTCGGCTTTATCACCGACTTTTTTGAGGTGAACAGTTGATCCAACCTCCGCAGTGCTACTGTGGTGAGTGCCGACAATCTGTGCAGATGCGAGAATTGCTTCGAGTTGTGTGATGCGATCTTCGAGCGCTGCCTGTGCTTCGCGAGCTTCGTGATACTCTGCATTTTCAGAGAGGTCACCGAGCGATTTTGCGAACTCTAATTCATCCGCAACTTCTTTGCGTTTTACGGTCTTCAATTCTTCCAATTCATTGGTCAATTCCTTGAATTTTTCTTTTGAGAGATACTCTTTTTGCATATCAGGGGTTTATTAGGTCACTACTATACACGTTTTGAGTAGGAGGGTCAAATAAGATAATTTGAGGCGTAAATCCCTGCCCATTCCAAGAAGTTCTTCATTGCTACCTGAGCGCCCACGGTCGCTTTTGCTGGCCCTTTTTCAAGTAATACTGCGAATGCATACCGTGGATGATCATAGGGGAAAAATCCCACCACCCACGAGTTTATATACTTCTTTTGGGTCCCGAGCTCGGCTGTGCCTGTCTTTGCAGCAACTTGAACGGAAGGGATGTTGAGACCCGTGATGGTGCCCTCTGTGACACCCTGCCTCATGCCTTCCCGCACGATCTGAAAATAGTGTGGATCATTAACAGCTATTGTTTCTGATGGCACGGGCTTTCCTGCATTATCTTTCAGAATCGAGGGTGTCAACAGTTTGCCGTTATTGGCAATCGCTCCGATCGCGCGCACGGCCTGAACGGGCGTCAATTGAAAACCGTATTGACCGATTGCAGTATTGTAAGTATCTCCGAGTCGCCAAATGTCTCCGTTGAAATTTTCTTTTTTCCAATCGGGAGTCGGAATGACACCCTTTTTTCCAGTAAAATAACTATTCTCAATCGGTCGACCAAGTCCGAATATTTGCGAATATTTATCAATATTTTCTATACCGAGACCACGTTGCCCGGGGAATCCTCCACCTATTTCATAAAAATACACGTCTGATGACACAGCGATTGCTCGTCTCATATCCGTCCACCCGTTTACGCGCCAATCTTTGAAGACACTGAACTCTCCGGGCTTATATGGATTCGGTACTTTGATGGAACCGGTACTTTCAATTTGTTTATCTGGACTAATAACCCCTTCTTGGAGAGCTGCGAGTGCAAACAAAGGCTTTACAATAGACCCTGGCGTATAAAGTCCCGTCGTCACTCGATCGAGAAATGGGTTGCTCGAGTCTGCCAAGAATTTCTTGATGGATTCTTCATCTTTTCCATCGGTCATGATGTTGGAATCATATTCAGGATACGATACGCTTGCGAGCACGTCACCATTTGAGACGTCCATCATAATCCCTGCGCCACCGACAAATCCTGATTGCAGTGCAACCTCTTTTATATTTTTATACAATTGCTCCTGCAACACACTATCCACTGCCAAAGTCACGTCCTCGCCCTTTTTTGAAGGACGCACCATACTCTCTGAAAGCTTGCCTCCTAGTGCATCTGTTTCGGTGATCTTCAGACCGTTCTCCCCCGTCATCAAATCATTGAAATATTTTTCAATACCATCATTTCCTGAGTATTGAGTATTGTAATAGAAGCCAGCCTTGTCTTTCTGAGGATATTTTACATAGCCGAGCAGGTTGTGCGTGCCCGCCTCTGCTTTATATGCACGCAAAGAGTAATCGGTTTGATTTTGGTCAATTGCATTCCACGCAAGTAACACATTGTTTCTGTCCGAAATTGAACCTCGTTCAGAAAATATTAAACTGTGATGCAGACGGTTGTTTTCCGAAATATGTTGATACTTTGCGCCTTGTGAAATCTGCAGATTAAATAATTGAAACAAAAAGATAGCAGCAATAAGAATAAAAAAGAATCCCGTGATTTTGAGTGTTCGTCTCGAAATGGATTGTTCGATGCGACCTTCAAATTGATCAGTGTCAAATTTCGGCAAATTCGAAGAATCGAGGAAAATCTCGTCGGGATCGATTTCGCGGCTTTTTCCAAAAATACGGCGAGGCATGTGGACAGTATTGTAGCAGATTTTACCTTAGCGCACTGATTTCTTAATGAAACGGAGGATGATTAAAAGACCAGCAGCGATCAAAGTAAACGGAAACATATAGTACTC
>JAYTSY010000021.1:0-5540 GCA_043745355.1 bacterium | reverse complement strand
TTGTCACATCCCCAATCTTTAAAATTTGAGTCGATGTAGGTGAAAACATCGTAAGCAGAAGCCAGTGTTTCGTCGCCTTTGGTTGCACCGACAGACACACCTTCACTTGTAGAGATGAGCTTCAGACATCCGACGACACCGCTGTGCATATCCTCAGTCATTACATTTAGGTTATTATTTCAAATAAAACTACTTAACAAACGCCATTATATGGGGCAAGAAAACAATGAGACCCACGGTAGCTGCGGTAAGGGCAGATATAAGTACCGCACCTGCAGCAACGTCCTTTGTGTCTTTTGCGTAAGGATGAAAGTCTGGAGATGTTAAGTCAATATCAATTTCGATAGCTGTGTTAAATGCTTCGGAAACTAGTACGAAACCACACGACAATACAATAGATAACCACTGAATTTGAGTAATATTAAAATAGAATCCTAATATAATTACAAAAACAAGAACTGTTATATGTACCCATGCATTATGGGTACTTTTTATAAAAACATATACTCCCCTTCCTGCATGAGTAAAACTTTCTGCTCTTTTTACAACTGAAAACTTATTTTCTTCAGGTAATTTTGTATCATTCATTGTGAATATATTATATCAGACTCACGACTCAAGTTACTTGTGAACTGGAGCGCCTCTTAACACTTGCGTTAGCAGGACTTAGCTAGGGAACATGGATTCACAATGTACCGCTAGGAGCAAAAAATAAATAGGCGATAAAGGGGGCACGGCCTATCTCCCCCTTTATCGCCTATTTATTTTTGCTGGCTGCCAGGCTTGGAATCGAACCAAAATTAGAGAATTCAAAGTTCTCTGTCCTACCATTAGACGACCTGGCAATTTATCGCTCGCACCCACCCCTCTAATCGACGGAGTAAATCCGAGCTGGCTCTTACTTTAACCCGTAAAACACCGTAATACAAGAGACCTGTATTTTTCCTATTTGTATTAATTGATCCTTGTTTAAAATATACTTTTTCGAAATATTCCAAGGAAAAACTTATTTCATTTGACCAATACGCTCTTACATCATTTATTCTTTGCTTCGAGGTCTCATGCAAATAAATTTCAAAGCATATTCTGTCCTTCTCAACTTTTGCGCAATTAATCAACCATTTTATAAAAAGCCGTATCATTCGTGGGTCCATATTATTAAAAGATACTCCGGAACCTGAATTTCTTGCCTTCTCTTTTGTACCCTCTGCCCAATATAGGGCTATACCAAGTAAAAATAAATCTCTCTCATTTATATATGAAATATCTTTTGCTGCCTCTGTGTATAATTGTTCCTGTCTTCTCTGTCTAATCTCTCTTCTTGCATTCGCACCTTTCTTCTGAGCAGCAATTCTCTTTTCTGAAATAATTTGAATTTGCTCTTTGGCTAAACCCACTTCCCTCAACCATATAGTTAACGTTGATTTTGCAACGGGAATTTCCCTCAAAATCTCTGAATATGTTTTTCCTTCCTGTCGAAGAAAAATAGCACGCTGCTTTAATAAAAGGTATGGTTCGGTCTGCATACCATCCATCCTACCTTTCAGGTAATGAGGAAAGGATAAAAAATTGGTATAGAAACTATGAACCCTACGCCGTCGTTGCAGACAACTTCGTAACCGCGAGCTCGAGTGGCAATGACGCAATGTGTGACTTCCCTATCTGCGCTGTTGCATCGAGAAACGCATAGAGAGTTTTGACCACCTGCGACTCAGGCACCTTGATTGCTCGGAGGCGCATCTCCTCATCTGCCGTGAAATTCAGAGCTTCGTGTGTAGCGGCCGCGGGTGATGCGGTCATGAGCAATATATAGCGGAGGCGCGCGAGCGTCAGTTTATTGAAAACTTTCATGTCGATATGCTCACGGGACGCTTCGCCTAGTGTCGCGAGCGCGCCGTTTGTATCATGGCTCAATACTTGCTCAACAAATGACAAAACGAGTGCTGACTTCGGTGCACCTGTCACTTTCTCTACTTGTTCAAGGGTAATCTCACCACCATTTCCGACTGTCATCACTTTCTGCAAGATGCTCAGCGTATCGCGGAAAGATCCATCACCGAGCAATGCCACGAGCTCTGCTGCCGCCTCCTCGATCTTGATACTCTCTTTCTTTGCGACATCGAGCACGTGACCTTTGAGCATGTCTCCCGTCGGCTTCTTGAAAACAAATGCCTGACAACGTGAGACGATGGTGTCTGGCAACTTTTCCATTTCAGTTGTGGCCAATATGAAAATGACATGTTTGGGTGGCTCTTCGAGTGTTTTCAAAAAAGCATTGAATGCAGATTTCGAAAGCATGTGTACTTCATCCAATATGTATACTTTGTATTTCGATTCGAATGGAATGGTGTTGACCGCTTCATTGAGCTGACGAATATCTTCGACGCTTGTATTTGATGCGGCATCTATTTCATACAAATCGTTTTGTGTTGTGCCGATAGCTTTTGCAAAAATACGTGCAATGGAGGTCTTGCCCGTACCACGCGATCCACAAAAGAGATATGCATGAGCAAGTTTTCCCTGCTTGATCGATTCCTGGAGCACGGAGACCACCTGCTCTTGTCCGACCACATCCCCAAACGTTGCTGGGCGGTATTTTCGATAGAGGGAGACGAATGGAGTGCTTATTTCGCTCGGTAATTTGGTCATGTTGGAGACATTATATCATAGGGGTCAGGCACCGGTTCCTCGGAGCCGGTGCCTGACCCCAAAATTAAAGCAGGGCGCCCGGTGCGCCCTGCTGCTTCATTTGATTTCCATTTTTGCGTTGATCGCCGTTGAGACCCTGCCGACACAGAAACTCTTGGAGTTATGGCTCTGCCTTTTCAATTCAAACTGACACGATCCGATCGGAAAGCATTCTCGCTTCAGAATTCGCGTAAATGGATTGCGTGGTGCCCACATAAAGAGCAGGTTCATCGTTCGCGTTCCCTCACACGTTTCGTCTTTCGTTCGACGATAGAGGATTCTATAATCCTTTTGCTTTACTCCTCGCGGCAGCTGCCAGCGAGATTCGTCAGAAGAGACCGTGACGATATGGTGGAATTGTAGTTGGTCCCTGACCACATTCGCCAAAACCACCTGGATTTTGTCTTCGATGATTTCCACCGTAGGACACCGTGCATGCTCATGTGGAGTCTCTGCGAGCGTCCTCCATTTGGTCAGCATAAGGACAGATGATGGGCTCAGCGTAGAAAAGCTGAGTGGAAACACCACATCGCGCAAAAGTCCTTCACGCAATAGTGCTGTGTTGTTCAGGCCCTCCATGGTTTGATCCAACATATGATAAAGGTCAAAGATACCTACGCGCAAAGGGTACCAATCAAAAGAATAGGAACCGTTTGCGCAATCAAGAGAGATTGCTAAGTTCATGGTTCTTTTTCTAATTGAAGGTTATTTTGTTCCTCACCGCGTGGACATCAATCCACTTCCCCTAACATCGTTATATCACGCGAGGAACTGTTTGACGAGAGCCTCTACTTCAGAGGCATTTTGGGCATCCATCAATTTGAGCCGCAACTCTTTTGACCCATCAAATCCGTTCACATATGCCTTGTAGTGTTTTTTCATTATTGCAAAATTTTTGATGTCGCCGAGCAATGTTTCAAATAGTTTTGTGTGCTCGATCATGACGTGTAATTTTTCGGCGGGGGTCGGAATATACTCTCCTTGAACCGAATCTCCCTGAACAGCATCTGCGC
The DNA here is from genome assembly GCA_043745355.1 of bacterium. GTDB lineage: Bacteria > Patescibacteriota > Minisyncoccia > Phycocordibacterales > CAIZLB01 > JBDKLC01. The sequence goes on along the minus strand of JAYTSY010000021.1, from coordinate 1,839 downwards.
GGAAAAGCCATGGGTTTCCAAATATGGAACGCCCGAGCATTACGCCGTCTGCATGCGTCGAATCTGCTTTTTGACGCGCATCTGCAATCGATGTTGCATCACCATTTCCAAACATCAACGTGTAAGGTTCGCCTTTTGCGATTTTTTCTTTTTGTATGTCATTTCTTATTTCAATTGCTCGTGCAATATGTTCCCAACGCGCGGGTACATCAGACATTTCTTTTCGAGTCCGGCAGTGTATGGTGATTACGGCTGGTTCTTCTGCGAGGAGCTCTGGTAACCACGTTTCCAATTCATTTGTGTTGTACCCGATACGCGTTTTGACGGATACGGGCAATACGGTGCCGTCGGTGCGCACCGCGCCCTCTTTTGCGGCGCGGATTATTGCTCGCGCATTTTCAGGATTTTTTATCATGGCCGCGCCGCACCCTTGCTTCTCAATACTTTTATCCGGACATCCCATATTGATGTCGATTCCATCGAATCCAAGATCAGCACAGAGCTTTGCCGCCTCTCTCATATATTGTGGGCGTGATCCGAAAAGTTGCGCAACGATCGGGTGCTCCCCATAATCGAACAAAAGATCACGCATTAGTTTTGATTTGCCTTCAGGCGTTGCTCTCATCAATCCATCTGCGGACACGAACTCTGTCCATATCACATCAGGCTTTCCATATTTATTGATGACCCGTCTAAATGCCGCATCTGTAACATCAGCCATGGGTGCCAATACGTAACAAGCGCGGCCGAGGGCCGCGCGAGTCATGTTCTGCCAAAATCCGAGATTTATCATGATTTGAGCACTTTATCACACGATGTCAGACCAAAGTTAAAACTGCATCTTGTCTTAATGTATTTATGTGTTCTTGTATTTGTATTTTTCCAATTTTTTAAAATTTGAATTTCCTCCACGGATGATCTTTAGGCGGGATGCGTGTAGGCTTTTCTCTTGTTAATGCTGTCACTTTTACCACAGTTGGTTTTGGTCGTTCTGGGAGTTCTACAAATTGTAGATATATCTGTTTTAATCGAATATGGATACTTCCATCAAGTCTTTCCTCAACAGTCACCGTGTCTCGTTTGTACACGGTCGTTTGTTGTGTAGCGTGAAGCTGAAACCACCTTGTCTTAAATTGAAGGGTATAATCATTGTTAACGTTTCTTGTTTTCTGTATTGAAAATATTGACAGCAAATCTCTTGCCATAGCATCAGGGAGGGGACGATGTACATCAATATCACTTCTTGCTTTCACAGAAAATCTCACATTGTGGTCGGGTATGTACGTGTCTTGAAGAAAGGTATTGGCATCTTTCTGCTTTGTCTTCTCAAACCTCATCTCTTTAATTAACCGATCCTGAAGGGTACCAAACAATCTTTCAACTCTACCCTTAGCTTCAGGGGAATTGGCACATATCACCTTAATATCTAATTCCTTCATTGCTCTCTCAAACTGAGTCATTAGTTCTTGGTTGTCTACGGCACCCTTGTGATTAATCTTGTAGGTACTGAATTTGTCGAGATATATAGCCCTCGGACGCCCGTAGGTCACAAGGTAGTGTTTCCAGAACCTGAAGCAGGCAAAGACACCTTCGTTCGCTTCAAACTGTGCTTGTACGATATTACCTGTGGCATCATCAATGGCTGCAAGTAGGCATGCTTCTCTTCCGTTCTCAAACCAATCGTGGTATGACCCATCGAACTGCACAAGTTCTCCAAAGCACTCCACACGCTCTCTCCATTCACGATGAATCTTTGGACCTCTCCTTTTTCTTGGTTTCCACAATATATTCTTTGTCATAATTGATCTCACTGTTTCAGTGGAAAGCATCACCCCTTCT
>JAYTSY010000020.1:0-6175 GCA_043745355.1 bacterium | reverse complement strand
TATGGCATTGCTGGATCGTCTGACATATTTGCCATTTCATCATCAACGAATGCAAGGTTACTCACCGTAACAGCTGCTGGGAAAGTAGGAATCGGTACTTCAACTCCCGCTTCAACACTTGATTTGTATGGTAATGCGGGTAGCTCCGATATTTTTGGAATTTCATCTTCAACAAACGCGAGGCTTTTTACTGTAACAGCGGGGGGCAATGTGGGAATAGGTACTTCAACGCCAGGCACTTCATTGTTTGTGAATGGATCTCAGACAATTATGAGTCCTTCCAACTCCACTACAGCCTTTCAGGTACAAAATAGTCAAAGTGCACCGATCTTCCTTGTAGACACAACTACCACAAACCTTGTTACCAACCCAGGTTTTGAAACCGGTACTGGGGGATGGACCGGATCTTCTACTGCTATTTCTAAAAATACTGTTTACAAATATCACGGACAGGCATCGCTTCAACTCATTACGACAGCCGTTACTAATGCATCGGCAAAAGTTACCGGATTTACAACGCCACTCACCAGCGCTACTCAATACACCTTGTCATTTTATGCTCAAGCTTCGACATCTAACTTTACTGTTCTTCGAGCGGGTTATTCAAATGATGGCCTCACAGATACGGCCTGTACGTTAAATAATACGACAGTTGTTACGGGTGGATGGAAGAGATTTAGTTGTACCTTCACGACCGGTACGATTTCTGGAACGCCATATATCTTTATTGGGCAAAGTGACGCTACCGCAAGGACGTTCTATATTGACGGTACACAATTGCAAGCTGGAGCATCAGCCTCATCTTATCAAATAGGTTCACTACAGCTTCGTGGTGTGGTGAATGCACCAGTATCTTTTGCGGCACTTTCAAACTCCGTCACAGCTTTTCAAGTTCATGATGTGACAGGAACTTCTAGTACATTTGTAATAGATACATTAAACGGTGCTATAGGAATGGGCACTTCAACAGCATCGTCTTCTAGTCTTACCATTCAAGGCATTAGCGGTATTGCCAATGTTCTCGATATCGCATCATCCACGGGTTCATCACTATTACGTCTGACGTCGGCAGGTAGTCTTGGCATCGGTACATCCACTCCTTCCGCAAAAATTGATCTCTATGGCACCGCAGGCGCTTCCGATATTTTTGGAATTTCATCGTCAACAAATTCTCGACTCCTCACCTTTACATCGGCAGGCCGACTTGGCATTGGTACTTCAACTCCTATTGCTACATTGACCGTTCAGGGAATATCCACTTTTCCAACTACACCACTTTTTGATATTGCATCCTCAACTAACACTTCAATTTTTCGTGTGACGTCTGCCGGCAACATCGGCATTGGTTCATCCACACCTTCAGCTGCACTTTCAGTTAATGGTGCTGATGGTGCAGCTGGAGCCGCTGCTCCCACTGCACTTTCTGTCTATGGAGGACTTGGTAATGGAACAGCCGCTGGAGGTCTGGTATTCCTCCAGGGAGGTGTTGGAGGAAGCTCAAGTGGTATCGGAGGAGCAGTTACTCTAAATGGTGGTATCGGAGGTGGTACTGGTGTCGGAGGTAACGTCAACATCACATCAGGGGCTGGAGGTAGCTCAAATGCAAACGGGGGAACTGTAGCGCTGCTCGGTGGTGCTGCAGGAGGATCCCTTGGTAATACAGGAGGCGCTATTACTCTGACTGGAGGAGGAGGTTCAAGTTCCTCGGGTACTGGCGGTGTCGGAGGAGCGATAACTATTACCGGTGGAGCTGGAGGAAACGGTTCAACTGTGGGAACAGGAGGCAACGTCTACATGTATGGTGGAACTCCTTTTTCAGGTACCACACTCTATGGTAATGTCATTTTGGCAAGGACTGCAGGTGGAACAAACCAAGGTGTGGTGGGTATTGGTACGACTACTCCGGTAGCTAAGCTTGATATCTATGGTACTGCGGGATCGGCTGATATTTTCGCACTTTCTTCTTCGACAAACTCAAGGTTGTTGACATTGGCAGCTACCGGTCGTTTCGGCATCGGTACTTCAACTCCGATTTCCACTCTCTCAGTCACAGGTATTGCAGGGGCGAGTGACGTCTTGACCATTGCTTCATCTACAAACACTCGATTGCTCACACTCTCTGCAACTGGAGGCTTCAGCATCACAGGACTTGTGAGCTGTGGAGGTGTCCTCACAAACGCCAATGGTCTCATGGCATGTACCTCGGATGAAACCCTCAAGGATGTACACAATACATTCACCAAAGGATTGGAAGCTATCCGAGGTATTCAACCACAAGCATTTAGTTGGAAAGTAGACTCTGGAATGTATGACGGAGGTGTGATCTACAATGGTTTCATCGCTCAGAATGTACAGCAATTCCTTCCTGAAGCTATCTCAACAAGTAGTGCAGGCAAACTTCAAGTATCACAACTTACCCTGACCGCATCATTGGTGAACGCCGTCAAAGAGCTTGATCTTAATCAGCAATCTCTCGCGTCAACGTCATCGAGTATGTTGAATTTGGACGGCACCAAGTCGTATGTGGGTGCAGTGTTTGAGCGGATTGCTGCGTGGATGGGGAATGCGACGAATGGTATTCAGGATTTGTTCAGTAACAGAGTCCACACTCAGACTTTGTGTGTTGGTGACGCCGCAACAGGAGAGACTTGCATAAGCCGATCTCAGCTTGAGGCATTGATGCAGCATTCGTTTGTTTCGCCCAGTACTTCGGTTACATCTGCGCCAATAGTTACAACAACATCGCCGTCCCATACGGATCCTACAAGTACTCCAGTTGCACCCACAACAACGATACTTGATGTGCCTGTGACTTCGTCTTCTCCTACAAAACCTGCCCCAGACCCAGTACCAGCGTCTGCTTCCACTCCAGTTGCAGCCCCTACTCCTTCACCAACTTCGGACCCTGCACCCGCGCCTGTCCCAGATGCACCGGCTCCAAGTAGCACCTAGTTAATTTGGCATTTCAATGCTTTTTTGGTAAGGTAGGAGCCACACGCCGAGGTTAAACATATGCGAGTATAGCTCAGTTGGTAGAGCACATCACTGATACTGATGGGGTCCTAGGTTCGAATCCTAGTACTCGCACCCGATTTTTCTGCTAGCATGGTTTAATATACTCACATGGACAGGATTTACTTTAAGCAACTTGATAGTCTACGCTTTTTTGCATTTCTGATCGTGTTTATTTCTCATGCAACAATATTTCTTGGATACGAAAACAGTACTCAAGCGTTTCGATTTTTTCGAGAAATATTTTTGGTGAATGGTGATTTCGGTGTTGTGTTCTTCTTTGTCATAAGTGGTTTCCTTATAACAACTCTTCTTTTCCGAGAACAAAAAACAAGGGGGGCTATTCAGATCGGGAATTTTTACATGCGACGGATTCTTCGGATATGGCCATTATATTTTCTGATATTATTTTTGGGATTTTATATAATTCCAACTTTTGTCGCGCCATATTTTTTAAATCCTCCATTTAGTATTGTGCCACCATTTTTTAATATATGGCTCTATCTCTTTTTCGCAGCAAATATAGATGTGGCCAATCAGCTTGCAACGAGCCTTGTGATTGCTGTGCTGTGGTCTATTTCAGTTGAAGAACAGTTTTACTTGTTGTGGCCATGGGTGGTCTCATATGTTCGAGAAAGGTATTTTCTATGGTTTTTGATAATACTTATTACAATTTCATTTTTATTTCGTTTGCATGTCGCAGATAATATGTTCTTCTACAAATTTCTTTCTCTTTCGGTATTTTCTGACTTGGCAGTGGGAGCACTTACTGCATATTTGGTGATCAAGTCAGAGGTCGTAACATGGATCAAGAACTTCAGTAAGCGGGCTATTACCCTCATCTATTTAGGTGCGCTCCTTGGAGTGGTTACACGAGGTATTATTGTTATTTATTCCATCCCTCACACGCAATACTTTTTAGCAGGAGTATTACCTCTTTTTTATTCCATCATATTTGCATTGATAATTTTAGAGCAAGAATATTCAGACAAATCTTTTTGGAAAGTAGGGAACTGGAAATGGACACAATATCTAGGCAAAAGGTCTTACGGGCTTTATTGCTATCACATGATCGCAATACTTTTGATATTGGTTGCAATGAAAGCGTCCAAATTTGAACCTATAAAGGAGTCTTTTTACTTGTGGGTCTTTGCGGCTTTTTGTTCATTTTTCATTACAATATTACTGTCTCTATTTTCCTTTCGATTTTTGGAAGCGCCATTTCTAAAATTGAAAGACAGATTTTCTCGTTACGGATGATGTGGTGCTTGTAAGCTTTCAAATTGATTCATTTTTTGATATACTCGAAACTCATTAAAAATTCAGATAAACCCATTACGTATATGCATTTAGGAAAGAAAACAAAGATTGTCGCAACCATTGGACCCGCAACCGAGAGCGAAGATCAGTTGGCTCGGATGTTGAAGGCGGGCATGAATGTCATGCGCATGAACTTCTCTCACGGAGATTTTGCAGAACATCAAAACAAGCTTGATAACCTCAAGAAGGCAATTAAAAAAACCGGTATTCCCGCAGCGATCATGCAAGATCTCTCAGGTCCAAAGTTTCGTATCGGCGATTTCTATCAAGAGCGAGTTCAGCTCAAAGCGGGGGATTTCATTACCCTCACTCCTGAAAAGATCACTGGCGATGAGAAGCGAGTGTCTATAAACTACCCAACACTTCATCTCGAATTGAAGCCAGGAAACCTGATCATGGTTGATGACGGCAAGAAAAAATTCGAGGTAGTTGAAATAAAGGGTAAGGAAATAAAATGTAAAATCATTATCGGTGGTGATACAAAGGGCCGCCGTGGAGTGAATCTCCCGGGTGCATATCTCAAAGTGAGCTCCCTCACTACAAAAGATAAGGCAGATATTGCATTCGGTATCAAAAACAAAGTTGATATCGTTGCATTCTCATTTGTAAGGCGTCCTGAGGATGTCATCGAACTTCGACAGATACTAGACAAGGCTAAATCAAAGGCACTCATCATGTCAAAGATCGAGACAGAAGAAGCGGTTGAAAATATTGACGAAATCATCCGACTCTCTGACTCGATTATGGTTGCTCGAGGCGATCTTGCGGTTGAGGTAGGTGCTGAAAATGTCCCGCTCATCCAAAAGATGATCATCAAAAAGTGTAATGAACACGGAAAGCCTGTCGTCACGGCAACTCAAATGCTCGAATCTATGATTCAGTCACCCGTGCCAACACGTGCTGAAGTTTCTGATATTGCAAATGCAATTCTTGATGGAACAGATGCCATTATGCTTTCAGAGGAAGCTACTCTCGGTAAATTCCCGATCGAATGTGTGGACGTTATGACTCGTATTGCGCTTCGCGTAGAAAATGACCATCTTCACCGACAGCTTCTCGGTGCTGATCGACATAATCATCTCGGTACTGGCGAATCAATTTGCGCATCAGCCGTAAAGACATCAGACAAAGTAGATGCAAAATATATTGTCGCCCTCACTGAGTATGGATATGGCGCTCGTATGACCTCACGTCACCGAGGCCCAAAGCCGATTCTTGTTGTCACTCCAAATGTGACGACTTATCAGCAAGCAAATCTACTCTTCGGATGCTACCCAGTTTTGATCAATAAATTCAAGTCTCTCGACGAGGCATTGAAACACATCAAGCCGGTTTTAGTAAAACAGAAATTGGCAAAGAAGGGCGACAAAGTGGTGGTAGTTTCAGGAATTCCTTTTGGAAAGGTGAATGAGTCAAACTTGCTCGTAGTTGAAACACTATAGGGTCAGACCCCGGTTTTGAAACACAAAACAGCTCTGCAAGGAGCTGTTTTGTGTTATAATGCGACCATGACAGAAGTTGAAAAAATATCCTCGATAATATCACCCTTTCTAAAGCAGTATCCTATAGGTTTTGCTGGTATTTTTGGTTCATATGCAAGAGGTGATTTTAGAAATGATAGTGATATAGATATTCTCATAAGATATAGTAAGCCCTTTAGTCTTTTTGAGTTTGGAGCACTTACAAACAAGCTGGAGAAAGCAACAGGAAAAAAAGTTGATTTAGTTATCGAGAGTACGCTTCATCCATTGGTTAAAAAGTATGTTGATAAGGATTTGATAAAAATTTTTTAAATTATGAATAAAACTGCTCTGCAAGATTATCTTTCAATTGAAAACCTGAT
>JAYTSY010000019.1:0-6236 GCA_043745355.1 bacterium | reverse complement strand
GTACCTCCAATATTCACACCGAGATACAATGCCTGATTAAAATCAACTCCTGAGAGAGATGTGACAGATCCAAGCATGACGGTAAAAAGTCCAGATGTCATCTGCACTTTGTTTGCACCAGTTCTCGTTTCGGTCCAGAGAGGTGTGGTCGTCGAATTATCCACATACAATTTGAATTCCATATTGTATGTTGCATCTGGAACCAACACTGACGCATTGTTTGTCAGCTTTCCTTGGTAATTTATTTGCTGATTGAATCCAGCACTCGTCGTGGATGGAACAAACAAAAGAGAAGCCACAAAAACAATGGCGGCGAACGATGCGAAAAACTTTTTAGTTCGAGAAAAAGATCGAATATGAAGATAATTTTTTGACTCTATCATTTATTTTTTTTTCGGAAAACGATGAATCCGTAGAGCAACGATACGAGTCCTGCAATAACGATTACCATTTGATTATTGAAGTCGCTTGCATCCTGCAAGGCTCGTGTTGATTGTCTTGTGTCCGTACTGTCTGTACTTGTTCCAAACGAAAAGACACCCTTTGAAAGGATTTTCTCTTCGCCCTTATATTCTAACATCCCAATGTAGAAATGGTAACTTGAAAACGTTGATAACATTGGTAAATCTAGATTAAATATCTGCCGGCCGGCATCATAATTAAAAAGATATCCCTCATTGTCGCCTATGTTATCGCCACGAAGACATAGCGCCATTGATGTATCACCTTGTTTGGTAAAAGGAGTAGCAGCAACATGTATGTTTAATTGATGTTGATTTATGATAAATCTTGAACTGCTCCCGTGTACGAGGGTGTTATCCTGAATGAATTGTATTGTCGCTCCATCATAAGCCGAAATCTCAGGGTGTGTGTCAGTATTCGATAGACCCATCAGAGCCGCTGACTGAGTACAAAATGTGTTATATGTCAGATTAGTATGAGAATTTGAGGTATCAGAAATTTGTGATGTGAACACGTATGGTTCATTGTTCTTGAGCAATGGATCTTTTTGAAATAGTGGGTCCATGATCTCAACATTTTTTTTGAATGTGATGGCGATAATTGCTGGATCAGAGATATTACCTGCGTGATCCTTGGCAAAGAGCGAGTAAAAATATTTTTTACCGTCTTCTACGCTGCTATCTGTCACATAATTACCACTTCCTTCATATACCACCTTACCGTCCAACAGAGTCTTGGGGTAAAAGAATGGTGAGCGAACGAGACGAACTGAATCAAACCCCATGTCTTGTGGGTTCGTCCATTTCAACACAATATGATCCGTGCCATATGCAAATTTAAAATCAGTAGGCGGAGGAGGGGGTGTTAGGTCGGGAGATGTTGCCGTAACGAATGATCCTTCAAGATGAATAATTTTTCCACTCGTATCTTTTAAATTGATCCCATAATAGTAACGGGTATTCGAAAACAAATTATCCAGTGTAATACTGAACTTCGTCCGATATTGGGAGTCGGCAGTACTACCAATTTCATATAAGCCACTTTTCCCCCAGGATAGTGAGGCTAGAGATGGCATCGCCGTAGAAAAATTTATAATCGCACGGTCTTCATACGGTGCAATTGTCACCGTTCCCACTATCTTATTAGTCTTAATTATTCCAGAATTTGAAATACTATTTAGAACAGATGAAGAGGTGACTTCTTTTGTCGAAGGCGTATCAACATATTTAAGAAATACTGGAGCTTGACCATTTGAAGACGAAGATGGTCCACTAGGCGCACTTGTAGTTGGTGGAGTAGTCGTCGGAGTGCTTGTCGCAACCGGAGGCGGACAATCTTGCGCACAAGTCAACGTCGTCTCACCGATGAGATCCTCACAAACACCATTGACGTTACAAACTCCAACGTTTAAAAATATATTCGTAGAACTAGCAACGACGGGCGTAGTAATCCCTACACACAGAAGTAAAAAAGATAAAGAAAGGAGCGAGGCCTGATAGCGCTTCATATGTATATTTTACACTACAAACCTATAATTCTTCTGTTTATAACGAGTGATTATATTGTCAGCGCAGTCACGGTGATACCAGCTGAGTAACTGGCCGAACTTTGAACTATTGTATTAGAGCCGATCTGAGCTTGGTAGCGGATAGTCGTCGTCGCACCGTTCAATGCCGCTGTTGCACGCGTGGCAACTATTTTGGGAGTAGTGGAGAAACCATCCCAACAAGAAGTGATGGTATCGCTTGATCCAGTCGAACATACCGACCCATTATCTTTGTATGTCGAAGTGAGGTCAGTACCTTCTGGACTAAAACCGAAACGAGCATCATTCGCCGCGATGGTGAAGTTAAAATCAGGCGTCCCTGTTGCAACTGGTGCATAATCCAGGATATTTGAGGTGCCTGAAGTAAGTGCGGGTGTTGTAGATGCTTGCACGGTCAATTGGTACCCCGTGATGTTATTAGTTGTCACCAACCACGATGTATACCCATTTGACGATCCTCCCGAAATACCACTGATCGAGGACATTGATGAGCTCCCGACAACCTGAATAGTAATATATGTACTTGAGGCGTCAGGCACCCAAAATCCAGCGTAATCAACATAATTGGTGCTTGATGAAAATCCAGTCCCCACCTCTCCAATTGTATCGCTGAGGCCATAGCTGCTGCTGGTTGAGATGATAGCGCCTCCCGCGTTGACAGTGTCCGAATCCATGCGGTAATTCGGACTTCCCATTGCATATGCATAGATAGAAATGGGCACCAATAACGACGCAGTCACGCCTGCGGCAGCAATAATCGAACGTATATTCATTGTGTTAATTCTTTCGCTTTAATTCGAACTTCTTTGTAAAGAAGTAATAACAGAGGACAATCAAGAAGAGGACGAGGATGCCACCACCGATATATTTCCATGGGAGAACCCAGAAAGAGACATCTTTCTGGTCAACGAGATTTCCATACCCACGATGGAGATCGACATGTGCCTTGTAGTATCCGAGGAGGAAATCTTTTGACCAGATAACCTCGCGATATCTCAAGGAATCAGGGAGAGAGAAGTACGCATCTACAGGTAGTTCAGCTACTTTTTGCCCAAACAAATTGGTAATAGTCACTATACCATAAGGGACAAAGTGCACCCTACCACTATTTCGAAATAGCATCTGGATGTTGAGTGGGCCACTTTGAAGCAAACCAGCAGTAGTCGGGCCTGTTACCTTGAAATCTTCAAGGGCTCCCTCTTCTTTTGCATCACCATTGATACGGATAAAGAAGAGCACGCCTACTCGAGAGATGATCTTGGTAGTTCCTTGAGCGACCTGAGGACTGTCACTCGGGACATTTGAAACAATCACTGAACTATAAAATCCTCCTGGTTGCGCGTTTTTCGGTGCGGTAATAGTGATGGGCATCTCAATTTTCTGTCCCAATGTCAGTGAGAAAGTAGACTTCTCAGGTACGATATTGTCCTTGAATGAGTATGGACTCTTGTCGCTACCCAGCAATACAACGGGAGTTTGAGGATCTTGCGAACCAATAAAGTCCTCAGTCTCTATCTTGAAATCTACCTTTCGATTAACACGACTTATGACGGAGATGGTCTTTGTGACTGTCTCTCCTGGATTCATGAATATTTCTACCTTCCCTGGTTCCAAGACGAAGTCTCCTCGAGCATCTGCATGTACGTCAGTAATGCTATATGCAGAAACAGCACTTGCTCCTCCGAAGAGGATGAGGGCAAGTGCTGTTATTGATGCAAGCTTAGTTGTTAGTTTCATATTCAGCCGATTATATACCTTAATTCCTTGTGAGTCGAGAATGAAGATATGATTAACTAGCTGTAGCTGTAGCAACAATAGTCGCTTGGTAAGTACCAGCTGGAATGTAGAAATTCTTCTGTTCAACAGCGTAGCAGACAGTGGTATCAACGCCTGTAGGAGTCGTTGTCGAAGATCTACTCGCTACTTGAAAGGGTGAAGTGGTAAAACCTTTATATTTGAGTGTTGTCGATGTCGCATTTGCATTACCACCAGAACATGATGATCCTGATCCCCATGTTGCCGCCGTGATGTCAGTACCGATTACAGAATAGCCGAAGTATGCGTTTCCAGTCGTTGCATTCCAGAAGTTTGGGGTGCCTGTCTGATAGTCAGCAATAGTATTACCACCTGTAGTTGCAAGCATTGCTGGAGAGTTGGTTGCATTCAACGTGAGGGTGTATCCAGTTGCGCTATTTGTTTTCACAGTCCAAGTGGTCGTACCAATGGCACCATCAGCTGCAACGCCAAGTGACTGGCTCAAGGTGGAATTGGAAGGGCTAGTAATTGAAACTCCTGAGGTGACGTTCAAAGTGATAACTACGCTACTTGTGGCTGTAAGGGCCTCCGTCCTCGCGGGTTCAACGAGAGCAAAACCTGCAAGGGCTATGATAGCAATGATGAGCGACGTAGATACAGATTTCTTTATTAATGTAAGGTTCATTATATTTTTTTAAATTTAATTTCCCTCTCCACTTCATTAAGAAAGGTACTATGAATATAAGTATACAGTCATGTGGCTCTAAAACAAAGACGATATGGGGATAAACTATTTACAAGGTAAAAATAAATATTGTAATTTGTATGCGAAAAGAAAAAGCGCGCCGTACCGGAGTCCGGTAGGGCGCGCTTTTGAAAAAAAGAAACTAAGCTGGTGAATCAGTGTCCTAACCACCGATCGAGGAGAAGTGCACAGACACCCCCGGCCACTAACATGAGGGGTACCGACACTTCTGGGAAAGCTTCCCAGATCGATCTTGAGCGTGTGACCACGTAATGACGCGCCACCTTGCTCCAATCTACTCGCCCACTGAGTTGACGAGGCACAGACCCTTGAGTAAAAGGAGAAGTGGTCATTATCCAATCACTCCTTTCCTGATGAGCTCACACCCGACGATGAACATCGCCGCGAGCGCTCCGACGAGGATAACAAGTGGCCGAAACCACGTCGCCATCCACACTTCCACCGCTTTGTTTCTTTTTTGTTGGTCACATCTTGCAAGGAAATCCACTAACCAACGAGGTGAATTCCCCTTTCTGTTTGCGGTTGTTCTCATAACTGAAGCGATTCTCACGATTTCTCGTAAGTAACACCACACCTATAAAAACTACTCGTAAAAGATCAGGTTTGAATTCAATTATACTACTTTGTATAGAAATGTCAATACCCCTATGCGTCTATATGCTAGCTTGGAAAAGACCTCTAACGTATCTCGCAATGGTCCGCCACTCATCTTCATCGTCTTCGTCACTCTCGTCTATCTCCCTCCCCTCTCTTCTTTCCTCCATCTCCAAAAAATCGGCAAAACCGTCTACAAAAGTTAACTCCTCGGTGTATGCATATGACATATAGAATTTAAATTAAATTGCTAATGTACCTACGCAATAATTTTACACACCATCAATTAAGTCACGATGAAGCTTTCACCTTTACGCCGCCCTTTGCTGATCTTCTAAAGCTTCCCTTTCTGCAGCTTGCCTTTCCTCGAGTTTTTCGGCTTCTGCAGCCTGTTGTGCCAACTCTTCCTCTTTACGTTTTTCCTCTTGCTGTTGTTCTAATTCCCTTTGCTCCTCGCGATTTTTTTCTTCCAAAGCTTGTCTTTCTTGTTGTTGCTCATCTGCGAGCGTTAAAAAGTCAACGAGACGGCTAAAAAATGAAATTCTTTCTAATTGCAAAGTATGGGTCATTGTATGGAAAATTAAATTATTATTAGGATGTAATTATATACCCAATCGATTAAGATTTAATGAAGTACACCCAAATAGGTAAAACGAAAAAGACTCAGTCTGGCTGAGGTTTAGTGAGGGGTCAGACTCCTCCAAGAGGGTCTTGACCCCGAGCATCCCATCATTTTTTTGTTCTGCTTGAGTCCGGTCTTTCCCGATGTCATATTGATTAGGTCAATAAATCCCTTTGCATTGGAAGGGCAAAGTCCTCGTGTGTTAGGCACTATATATAGATGCCCAACGATCGGCCTTTGATAAGTAGATGTACTCCGAAGAGATACATACCACGATTTCAAATTGAATGATTCCACGAGCAGCTTCCGCTACCCGTGCCTTGTTACGACTTACTCCCTGTTACCAAGCTTACCGTCATTCCGAACTAGTCGAAATTTCGGGTACTCCTGGTTCCCTTGAGTTGACGGGCGGTGAGTACAAGACTTGAGAACGTATTCACCGCGGTATGTCTGACCCGCGATTACTAGCAATTCCGGCTTCATGAAGTCGA
>JAYTSY010000018.1:0-6310 GCA_043745355.1 bacterium | reverse complement strand
GGCACCACTTTGATGCGTTAACATCAATATATGCCATACACCACTAACAAATACATGCCACGCATCCGTCGTGACGCAGCGCGTCTTTACCACAGAGGATGAGTTTGAGAAGTTGGCGAAGAATAGTGATTTTGATATAGTAAAATAGTTACCCCATGTTTCTCTCCCAACTGCTCACCATCGCCATAGTCCACCTCCTGGCTGTCATCAGTCCTGGACCTGATTTTGCCATGGTCACTCGAAACAGTCTTATCTACTCTCGAAAGACGGGAGTGTATACCTCGATCGGCCTAGGTCTCGGCATCATGGTTCATGTCATCTATTGTCTCCTCGGAATCGGACTCCTCATCTCTCAATCGATTCTGGTATTTAGCATCATAAAATATATTGGTGCTGCTTACCTTATTTATATAGGCTACAAATCTTTAAAATCAAAACCGCATACAGAAGCTGGATCAGAAGTGCAACATGAGTCAGAAAAAGTAATGTCTACATTTGCCGCCGTGCGAGTGGGATTTCTCACTAATGTGTTGAATCCAAAAGCAACTCTTTTTATGCTTGCGCTTTTCACGCAGGTCATCAATCCGAGTACTCCAAAGATCATAGAAATGATTTATGGATTTGAAATGGTATTTGTAACAATGCTATGGTTCTCATTGGTCTCAGTTTTCTTTTCAAACGGAAAGATCAAAACAAAGATAACAAAGTATCAGCATTATATCGAACGCTTGACTGGGGGAGTGCTCATCGCCCTCGGTATCAAGGTGGCGCTTTCAAGTAGGAAATAAGATTGGGACTTCCCAAAGCTGGCAGCATCAGTTAAAAAGCACAAACATAACACCCCTTTCGGGGTGTTATGTTTGTGCTTTTTTCACCTACTAAATTTAGTTAGAAGTCACCGCGGTGAAATCTGATGATGTACCTACATTACCACTTGCGTCGACTGACTGGAGGACCAAGTGATATAACGTGTGGGTAAGGAGACCAGAGAGCACTATTGAATGATTTGTCTTCAATGTCACGTCACTTACTCGGAGAGTAGATGTTGCGTTTGTGTTAACAGTTGTCGTTCCGTAATAGAGTCGTGATGTCGAAGGTTCATTTGTCTTCCACGAAACATTGAGAGAAGAAACGCCCGCTATCGTCTTGATGTGATTGATGACGGGAGCCAACGTATCATTTGTTGAACTTGCGCTCGTCACAAATGTCACTGGGCTGTTCACCGTCACATTACCTGATGCGTCACGTGATGTGATGACTGCATAATAGGTGGAACTCGCTGAGAGGTTTCGGAGGGTAATGCTATGATCTTTGTCGAATGAGGATTCCGCTGACATATTTGAATTACTTGAAGTCGCACCTACTGAATTGATAGTACTTGAGGCGGTGACTACTGGTGTCGAAGTTCCGTAGAATACTGCGCCAAGACTTTTTTCATTTGTGGTCCATGTGATTACTGCTTTGTTCTGTTTTGCTTCGACTCGCACGTCACTCACTACTGGAGCGATAGTATCCGGAGTTGTGGTGCCGTTTCCGTGTTTCCATTTTTTCCAAATGCCGTATGGGAGATGACAGTGCGCACTCATTGATGCTTCACCGTTGACCTTTATCCATCCAGGTGCGATGAGATGACCAAATGCTCGTGCGCAACTTACTTCTTTCTTGTCATTCTCTTGATCATTTTTTGAATTCTCGTGTTTTGAATTCTCATGCTTTCCTGACTCATGGTTATTGTCATTATTATTACCATTTTCCTTAGCGAGACTGACCGCAGGTGCCAATACTACTGCAGCAAGAAGTGCTGCTGCGGTGAGTGCTTTTAGATGAGTTTGCAATGATTTCATAGGTTTTTCAATTAATTCATAATGCCAGGACCACTCCTGTGCACAGCTGGAGACGGGCGTCATATGCCACTCTTACAGGCTCGATATATGAGCTATACTATCCTGTAAGAGCGCTCCTCTACGCACGTCATCATCAATGAACACCGCATTTAACAAAAATCAATTCATAGCTCTTTATCATGCTGAATCTGATAGACTTTTTCGCTTTTGCGCCCTGCGTGTTTCAAATCGTGAGCAGGCTATAGATATCGCACAGGATTCGTTCATGAAATTGTGGAACGCCGCAGTGAAGTCCGATAAAGAAATTGAAAATCCGCGCGCATTACTTTTTGCAATTGCACACAATTTGATCATTGATTGGTATCGCAAAAAGAAATCACTTTCTCTCGATGAGTTGACTGATCCTGACGGCGAGGGGAGTTGCATGCAATTTTCTGATGAGAGTCATCTCACTATCGAGGTAGAGTCGGAGGGAAAATTGCTGATACAAAAAATCGCCTCGCTCGCGCCGATATATCAGCAGGCAGTCTATCTCCGATTTGTAGAAGACATGCAGCCAAAGGAAATCGCCAAAGTGTTGGGTGTGAGCGCCAATGTCGCGTCAGTACGCATTGATAGAGGCATAAAGGACTTGCAAAAATTGTTGCATATAGAAATACATTTAGATGAACCCAAAAATAATACTTTATGAAAGATAACGAAATAAAAAAAGGAATACAGGATATACAAAAGTTTGCGTTGTCGCCTACCGAAAAGGAGACGATGCTTCAGCATATCAACGCATATGTGGGTCTGAATCCACAATCTGCGACACCTATCAAATCACCTTTTGTTATTTTTTCGGAGGTACTGGTGAAGCGGAGCTATGTATATGTCGCGATTGTTTTGCTCCTTGCGATAGTCGGCACTAGTACTGCGCTCGCTTCAGAAAATGCATTACCTGGTGATCCGCTCTATCCAGTCAAGATCCATGTGACTGAACCTATTCGTGGAGTTTTTAAATTGACCCCAAAAGCAAGGACAGAATGGGAAAGTGAAAAAGCTGTGCGCAGACTGCAAGAAGGTGAAACTTTGGCTGAAGAAGGTCATTTGAACGTTGAGCGACGACAAATCATCGAGCGGGAATTTGAAAAAAACGCGGATTCATTTCAAGAGGCGTCAGATAAAAACAAAGAGGATAGCAATCACGCCGAAAAAAGTAAATTCGAAGAAAAAGTCACAAAAGAATTAGAAAAAATAAAGAAAAAAATTGAGGACTCTTCACTGGAGCAGAAAGATCAGGTCAATAATCTCGAAGTTAATGTTCAAGGAAAATTGAAGCATGGAAGGGGACATGGCGGTGATAAAAGTGAACATGTTGGGAAAGGTGGGGATCAGTAAAAATCTATGTGATACAATTAAATCATATGGATAGCCCCTATGACCATGAAATATAACATGTTCAAAGCTCTCAAAATCATCGCCCTCCTCGTCGCACTCGCTGCGAGTATGTTGCTTCTCCAACAATCCCTCAAAAAAGTTCCGACAACTGGTGACTGGAAAGACACGCTCAAAGTCCTATCAACCGCTGATTTCAAGGGCGATCTCGTCACCGTGCACAACATCCGCAATTTCCAGTATGATGAAAATGAAAATGTCACACATGCTGACTATTACGACAAGACGTATGATTTGAGCAAAATCAAAAAAGTGTGGTTTGTCACTGAGCCATTCACACCCGGAAGCACGTTCTCGCATACGTTCATGTCATTTCAGTTTACCAACAATTCATATCTCGCTATTACCATCGAAGCGCGACTGCGCAAGGATCAATCCTATAGTCTCGTGACAGGTACGTTACATACGTTTCCGCTCATGTATATTGCAGCTGATGAGAGAGACGTCGTGTACTTGCGTGCGAATACTCGGAAAGAAGAAGTATATATCTATCCGCTCAAGGCAAATCCGAGCGATGCGAGACTTTTGCTTGTCGATATGTTGAATCGAATGAACGATATCACCGTGCACCCGACCTGGTACAACTCATTTTATGCCAATTGCACATCGAGCATTGCACATCACGTAAACAAAATATTCCCAGGTATTTTGCCGACGATCGACTGGCAAGTCATTCTCACGAGCTATGCTGACAAGCTCGCGCTCGACAAGGGATTGCTCGATACCGACCTGCCGATCGAACAGGCGAGGAAGCAATTTTATGTAACAGATGTCTCGAGAAAAATCGGTCGGGTGGATGATTATTCGGAACAGATCAGAAATATGAAGAAATAAGTTGTACCTAGTCAGCGCTATAGAGTCGCAGTATAATAATGTGAAATAACTTATACATAGTGAGGTAACATATATGCAAATGATCACCGCTTACATCGCCACACTCATCCCGCTCGCACTTCTCGACGCAGCGTGGATTTTGCTTATAGCCAAGAATTTTTACGCAGAAAAGATGGGATTTCTTTTTAGTAAAAATATCAATTTCACCCCGATTGCTCTGTTTTATCCGATCTATGCGCTCGTCGTCCTCATGCTCGCGGTAACGCCCGCGGTCACTGCGCACTCATGGTCTGAAGCACTGTGGCGCGGCGCCCTCCTCGGTCTCGGTGCATACGCTGCGTATGATCTCACTAATCACGCAACGATAGCTGGCTGGCCGCTCTCAATGACACTCGTCGATATGGGATGGGGGACGGTGATGACTGCGATCGCGAGCCTCGCCGCATATCTCATTATTGTTGCAGTTCGATAAAAGGAATAAATAATTACTTATTCAACGCTGCACGTGTAGCAGGACCTACCATTCCAGTTGCTGAAATCTTTTTAGCTTTTTGGAATTTAATGACAGCAGCTTTTGTGGCTGGGCCAAATATTCCATTTGCTGATGCAGATAAATACCCGAGAGTTGAGAGTTTTTTCTGCAATTCTGTTACTTCAGTCCCTTTTGATCCATTCTGTAATGTTTTCGTGAAATTAAATTTTGCTGAAGGTGCAACTATTGCCGGGGGAATCACTGCACTTGGAGGAGCAACGACTGGACTGACGACGGGAGCAACTACGATAGGAGGCCCACTCACAACAACCTTGCGTGTGACCTCGCTCGTCTTGTTATTTGCATCTGTCGCGGTCACCGTAATGTAGTGTGTGCCTACATCTCGTGCGGACGGTGTCCAACTAAAACTATTACCGCTCTTTGCAATGCTGTCGATTGTATTGTTACGCAAGGAATCGTTTACCTGATAAGTGAGAGGAGATGCCCATCCATATGTTGCAATGGAGAAAGTGAGGGGTGTGCCTATAGTAATATTTGTTGAAGAAATGTTTTGGATAGCGATACCATTTACGGTAACTGTCTGAAAAATAGTGTCAGTGCGCCCCGTGGACGAGGTTACTCGAATGGTGAGGTTGTGGACACCGACATCTTCGGATGTGGGTGTCCAGCCAAAGTTGCCATCACTATTAATATTTGATGATCCTACTGTCGAGCTTGGAAATGAATCTGATATTGAAAATGATGGATTGATATATCCTTGCGCCACGGCAATGAATGAAATGGCGTTACCTGAGGTGACGCTTGATCCAGGATATAGATTTTTGACTGCCACTGCGGATGCTAGGCGGATGGTGAATGTCTGAGTTCTCGTGATATTGCTGCCGCTCCCGTTTCCTGCGGCAAACGTAACGACATGGGAACCGACATCATTTTGATTGGTGACCCAATTGAATTGTCCATTGCTGCTCACATTTGAATTGGAGAGAGTGCTGCCAGGAAAATTATCACTCAGCGTATACGCAGGACTACCAAAATCAGTGCTGAGTTGAAATGAGATGGTTGTTCCCGCGGGGGTAACAGCGTTTGGTGTGATTGTTCCTATATATAGAGTGTAGGCGCTCGCAGAAATAGGGAGAATCGTGAAAGTGGTGATTGCAGTGATTGCGACGAGAAGTAAATATTTTTTCATAGTATTAAATTTGTTCAAGTTGTATGGATATAATGATAGCACGCAATGTCGTCAGTACTTGTGGTTTTTCTTTTAATATACTTTTATTTTATTTTCTTTGTGATACACTTTTCTCATATGGCAAAAAGCTATACAACCATTAAGCATTGGACAAAACGGACTTGCGCATTGTGCGAGAGTTGTTTTGTTTTTGCTGATGGGGAATATGTGAAGTCGTAAGACATCGCAATAGCCAGCAAAACAAAACGCTCTCACGCAAGTGAGAGCGTTTTGTTTTATGCCGTATGTTCGTTGACAACAGAATAAGCAATTGAGTGCACGCATATTGCGCGTGCTCGATTGCGCAACAAAAACCAAAACAAACCAAAAACAGAAGACTCGATAAAATGAAAAAATCCAGAGTTGAAATGCTTCGAGAGCCGGCGGCAACGCCAGAAATCCTCGAAGCCAGAACGAAGTTTCTCAATGAGCCAGGTGCGCCTGATTCATTAACGCTTGAAGACATCATGCGCG
>JAYTSY010000017.1:0-6918 GCA_043745355.1 bacterium | reverse complement strand
ATATCTTTTATTGAAAAATGGGATATCGCAGATGGAATCGCTTCGACCCATTTGGATGAAGCGACATTCGCGATGAGAGTGGATGAATTCATTACGACAACAAATTAAGTAGTGGTGAGTCCAGCACAACGATTAAAAGCTTTAACAGATTCATTATACTGATCAACTGCTGCTTTGAAAGCATCCAGTCTCGCATTGTATTCTTTGACATCATCATTGTATGTCGCAACCAATTCATTGTAACGAGGGTCGCTTGGGCTCATCGCGTCAATTTGCGCTTTGAGTGCAGTGATCTGATTTTCTCTTTCGGTCAATGCATTTTTAGTTGATTGGATACTGGATTTGAGTTGTGAATCAACTGTAGGACAGGACGAAAGCGGCTTACCGAAATGCTGGACCGCGAGCCATTGTTCACGGCCTTGGTACATGCCCCGGCCGACCGCGACACCGATTTCCATATATCTCGAATCGAGAATGTTGGCGCGGTGGCCGGGGCTTGCCATCCACGCAGCGACAACGTTTGCATCCCCTCCGAAATTCCCCAGCGCTAAATTTTCTCCCACAACAATGTAACTGTACCCTGCCTTTGTCACCACGTCAGAAACACTTTTTCCAGAAGGCGATACGTGTTCAAAATATTGATTTGCGAACATATCGTCAACTTTTGCAGACGCTGATGTGTCGAGTGTCTCGTTATGAGTAAGGGCTGGCAACCCGCGACTCGTACGTTCTGCGTTCGTCAATTTGATGATGCCTGCTACGGTAAGTGCGGAATCTTGGTGTGTAGCTATATTTGATTTTACTGGAGGCAAGTTATTTACCGAAGGTTTTTGGGCCATCGCCGTACTTGACGCTCGCACTGTTGCGCTGGATGATGTAGTGCTTGCGTTTAACCCACGGGGACCGTCATTACCTGTTGGCAATGCTGAATACCCGTCAAGGCTCGAATGCGCGTCGATGAGGGACTGTAGAAAACTGTACATCGGATTGAGGACTGCCCCGCGAATATTACTCCCTGTGTTACTCACAGGAACGCGAAAGGCAAAGAGAAGCCCGAAAAATATAAGGAGGAAAGCAATAGGGCGTAAGTAAGCCATGAGGGAATTGTACGTCAGAATATGCGATTATTCAACGCTCTGCAGTTTGAGTTCAATGCACATGAAAAGTGGGATTTCTTTTCTTGCATGATCCTCCGCACTAGCTCGAGGGCCGGCTGTGCTTTTCTTGTGAGAGATCCATTCTTCGAGACGTGTTAATGCGAACCCCTGTTTTGAAAGTAATTTCATATAGACCTGAAGTGGTCGATGAAAAGATAAAGTGAACGTTTTTTTTGCCGCGCCTGGATGCATGTCGATCTTGACCGATGACTCGGAGAGATAGGTATTCACCACTCTCCCCTGTTTTTTTGTCTTTTCATCAAAATACCAATCTGAGCCTTGTGGAATTCGGAAGGCTGGATGATTGAGCACTATAATTAATCTGCCCCTAGGGACCAGAAGTTTTTTACATGTCTCGAATGTTTCAGAAAGTTCCTTTATATTTTGAATAGCGAGGACACACACAATCGTGTCATAAGGACCTTTGACCACCGTGTGTGATAGATGCGCGGGCGCGACTCCAAATGTGATACGTGGGTGTCGCGCCCGCGCCTTCTCAATGAGTTCCTTTGCTATATCTGTCCCTTCGACCCGAGCACCGACGTCAGCCATTGCTCCAGAAAAAAATCCTTGCCCGCATGCCAAATCTAATACCCTCTCCCCTGTCCGCAAGGAAAGAATACGTATGAGATTTGGCAACACCACTTGTTCCTGATAAGAATCGGGATTAGAGAGATACTCGTCATACCACGACGCTACACCTCCCCACGAAGTGTCGTTCTTATTTTGCGGACTTTTTTGGGGCATTTTTTGCTGGAATTTTCACCACCTTTTTTGTGCTTTTTGCCACTTTCGCTGCCCCAGCTTCTATTTCTTTTCGAATATTACTCCAATGACCTTTCAATTCTTGAGCGACAGCTATCACCTCTGCCTTGTCGAGATGCTTGAGTGTTTGATATTTCTTCATTACTCCATCGATGACCTCGTGATATCGAGCCTCATTCACTTCCTTTATATTTTCCATTTTTTCGAGCACTTCACCTTTGGCTTTAACTGCCCAACCTTTTATTTCTTTGAGCTTTTTCTTTCCGCCAGTCGTGCCGTAGAGAAAATATGTACCTGCAGCTGCTGCGACCGCAAGACCGATGATACCGACGACTGCTCCTGTATTACTTTCTGATTGTTTGTTTTTTGGCATACTGTTTAAATTTTAAATTAAATTAATATTATTATTCTGCATCATCAACATGACGTTTTGATGAAGACTTCTTTTTTGGCCTGCTCATTATTCTCCCTACGAAAAAGGAAGCCATGGTTCGCAAAAAGCCCCCAAACCGCATACCGCTTTCTCTGAGTTTACCACGAATTTCAGCAATATCCTCCGATACATTATCACTCTCCTCCCGAACCTTTCGAGCGATGTATCGCACTTCTCGCGTAATACCTACAATGTAATACGCTAGTATCAAACCGACTATGCCAAATAATACAACGATGATTGTTGTGATGAAAAAAAAGATATCTGCATGCATAAGTTCGTTCATAATATGTTGTGTATAAATTTATTTAAAATTAACGGGAACTTTAACCCATCGATCGTTTGCCGCAATTCCAGATTCATTGTCTTTCAAAAACATAATGCTACCAGTACTACCCGATGGTGCATGAAATGTTAGTGTGACAGAAAAGGGAATTTTTTCAGTGGTCATCCAGTCTGACGTTGACGTCGCAACTGCATTACCAATCACCTGACCCGCGCTATCGAGAACGCGGATCGGGAATGATCCTTCAAAAAATAGGCTACCACGTGCAAGCCCACTCACCACATAAGGACTACTGATCGTGGAATGCGGAGTAGGAAGATCAACGACGATTGAATCCTCAGATAATCCGTGATAGTCAGCAGATGCTGCATTTTTTTGCTGGACACTCTCATGCCGCAGCGAGACCCACCCCCCAACAAGAGCCACTGCGGCGATAAGTACCAGAATAATCACTATTGTTTTTTTGGCGGAGAGCATAGTCATGAGTATACTACTTTTTAATAAAGATTCAGAATACGAACGAAGGCAGATCCCGTCATCGGGACACGCGGTCCGAATCGATTACTACCAGCACTTCCTCCTTTGAGTAAAAGGAGAATAAACACGATCCCCATCATTCCTTGGAGGGCCATGATACCCCAGAGTGAAAAGATATTTCCCGCAGGAACAAAGAATACGAGAAACCCGAGTGCGAGCCACCCCGACATATTGATGTCGTGAAGCCTTCGCGCGAGGAGTGCCAAAATTGCGATAACAAATGGTAACGTGACAATCGGCGCAAACAGAAGCGGAAGGCCTATAGTATCAGCTGAGATAAATTCAAGCGTTGAATAAAAGACACTAGGAAAAAATATTTGGACCAGTGTCGCTTCTACGGAAAGCATGACAGCGCAAAGTCCGAAAAAAAACAAGAATCCGAGGATGAGGTCACGACGATGCAATCTGCCCTTAAAGATTCCTGGCCCAGTAGCTGGGGTGATAATTTTTGCGGGAGTTCGGGATGGTGCTATGGGCAAAGAATCTGTTTTGCTCGTAGTTTTTTGAAGTGTGGGCATGAAATTATTCGCTGCCGCGAGGTCCTGATGAAATTCGGTAGGTGCAGTCATTTTCACTTCTTCGAAGGCGAGCTTGATTTGATCTTCAGAAAATCCTGCTTTGCGAAGCATATCAAGAATGGTTGCCGGAGGTACGGCATTTTCCATTTTCTTCTTGATGAAGATCATTAGACCAGGCTCGAGGACGGATGATTGACCCATATGGAATAACTATACACCAGATACAAAAGAAATTAAATATATACAGCGAATTAGTTCTTCGTGCTCATGGTGCTACTTATACTTTCTAATAACTGCTTTGACTCGTGCGGCAATATTCATATACTCCTCTGGATAAATATTATTGAAATTTTTATTGGCAGGCTCGAGATATGCTTGCCCTTGTTTGTCTACTCGATAGTATTTGAGTGTCCATCCGCCGTCGACATCAGCGACGACGATATCCCCCACTTTCGCATTATCAACTTTTTCCACAAGAATGAGATCGCCCTCTGCAATATGTGCGTCTATCATTGATTCGCCTTTTACTTCCAACATATAAGTCGTTGCTTTTCCATCAATCAAAAACTCATCGATGCTCATGGTGTCGAGCATTTGTTCTTCTGCGGTGGTTGGAATACCAGCTTCGACAAGACCAAGGATCGGCACTTCACCATACAGCTTGAGAGGACTCAGCTTGCCTTTGCTGTCCTTGCTGATCACACCAGTGTCGGCTAGCTTGTTGAGTAATTTGTAAACGGCATTCTTTGACTTGAATCCGAGAAGGGCCATAATCTCCAAATATCCAGGCATGCGTTTATTAGATCGGTAAAAAGAAAGAATCTTTTCCTTGTGTGACTCAAATTGGACGGTAGGTTTTCGGAGGGGTGCAGGCATGGCAAATTTTTAATATTTGTTTTAATACATGTTAAGTATACGATGTTCGATTAGAAGAAGAAAGACAAAAGACTAAATGAACGATTGACCGCAGCGTCGTGCTCTACCTGTCGGAGCTGTGACCGAAGCATGCGATGGCGGTTTGATTCCCTTTCATAATTCTCTCCCCTGACAATTTTGTGATCTATCTTGTCGTTCAACTTCCTTAACTCTTTATTGATTGTGAATACGAGTGACATTTTGCTCATGTTTTTTTGGTTACTTGTTTAATAAATACAGTATAGTGAACTACCGTTCACCTGTCAAAGAATACCTGTGGATAACCATTTATGAGACTCGTATAGCGAGGCCATTATCAATTGCGTCAAAGATGACTCCTTTATTTTCAGGGAGCTTGAGAAGCTCCGCGAGGTGATTTTTTGGCTCATCTTGCTTGTCGTCGGCCAATTTGAAAGTGCCAAAATGTATAGCGAGGGATTGTTTTGCTTTTATTTTTTTGGCAACCGAGAGGGCTTCATCTGGTGACATATGTACTTCACCCATTACGAAACGAGGGCGGAACGCGCCGATGGGTAATATCGCCAACCGAAATCCATGAGGATAAACCTCAACGATACGATCGACGAAGGGACCCAAACCTGTGTCCCCTGCAAAATAAATGTCGCCATGAAGTGCACGGATGACAAAACCTCCCCACAATGTTTTGTTACGATCAGCGATTCCTCGGGCAGCAAAATGCTGGGCGGGAACAGAGTGAATAGAGACGGCGCCGGCACTTTGTGTGTCTCCCCAATCAAGGTCGACGGCGCCGTCAATTCCCTTTGAGGCAAGATATGCGGCATTACCGAGATGTGCAAATATGAGCGGGTTATGAGTTACGGCAATCTTTTTGAGAGTTTGGAGATCAAGATGATCATAATGATTATGAGATAACAAGACAATATCAATCGGAGGCAATTGATCGAGGGCGAGTCCGGGTGGTGCATAGCGACGAGGACCAATGAATGGAACAGGACTCGCCCTTTTTGCCCAAATAGGATCAGTCAAAATATTCACTCCCTCTGTTTGAATAAGTACCGTCGCATGGTTAATATATGTGGCAATGATTTCCGCGCCGGTCACCCGCTGTGCGGGTATGACCGGCGCGTGTGACAATGCCCGATCTACCCATACATTTTTTCTCCGCGACAACATCCACCCAATAATAGACCGCGAGGCGTATTTGGCGTCCTCTCCTTCCTCCACCTCAGTATTTTTTTTCATCTCCGTCACACCAATGCTGAAAAACTTTACTCCATCGAAATGGTCAGTTGCCGGTCCTTGATATCCCTTGGCTGAAATAACATATCCAAACACGAATGCGACACAAAATAACAGCGCGACTACTGCAAAAAAATAACTAATAAAAAGAATGATGAAATATATCGTCATGCGTTCAAAATCTATTTACTTGATTTATTTTTCCAATACATCAAACGAGCTAAATACGACATTACCGGAAGCGTCCACTGAATAATTTGCAGCGCCATCATAGGTTGTCACTCCATCAGTATATTCAACAATTGCCCTCCCTGGTGCTTCAATAGTGACTGTAGTTACTCTAAATGAAGAACCTGCGCGTGCCTTTCGCTTTGAGATTTGATTTATATGAGCTCGAGCATATGCATCGACTGCGGCCTTTTCTTCGAGAGAAACAGTGTTCTTATCCTCGCCAAGGTTATAGGTTGATGAGGCAGTGCTTGATGCTGTTGATGCCGGGAATTCTTGGTTGGTTGCCGGTATTTGATGTCTGAACATATATATACCCGCCACAATGAGGATAATAATGGCTACAACCGAAATAATGGCTATCATAACTGTTTTCTGTGTGTTTGTTTGTGGTTCCATGTTGCAAGTATAGCACTCCTTTCATTAAAAATTGATGAGGGTCGCAATAGCAACACATGCCATGATTCCTGTCACTAACCACCCAAAAAAACGCCCCAGTGGCTTCGTGGAATAAGCTCCCATGAGCTTTTTGGATGAGCTTAGTATGACGATACATACGAGGATAAGTGGCGCGGCGATGCAGTTGGCAACCGCTGAATAAATAAGTGCTTTAATGGGGTCCAATCCGACAAAGTTGAGGGCAAGTCCCACAAGCATCGCCAGTATGAGCACTCCGTAAAAGGCGCGGGCCTCCTTGAATTTTCGATTGAGGCCTGTTGTCCAATTCATTGATTCTCCAATTGCATACGAGACTGATCCTGCGAGCACAGGCACTGCGAGCAAACCCGTACCAATGATTCCAATTGCAAATAATAAATATGCAGTATTTCCCGCAAGTGGTCGGAGCGCAGCAGCAGC
>JAYTSY010000016.1:0-28989 GCA_043745355.1 bacterium | reverse complement strand
AGGATAAGGTCGCCGAGAGTATAGTTGACACGAGAAGCGGATATGAGTTTCTTTTTCATGGGATGATGTTTGATGGTGGACTACATTGATATAATCTGCCCGATTCCATAACACACCATTTTGTGCTCCTGTTAGAGAATGCTACGCCGATAATCAGAATGTGTCAACGGTGTGAAATTGAATAAAAAATCAGGTCTCGCTGCGCCGTGGGGCGTAGCGAGACCTGGGGATTTTTTTGGTGGTAGGGAGGTTTTACCCTCCTCAACTGCTAATTGACCGATTCCGAGGGGAAGGCGAACCGGCGCGAATGCTTGACGCGACGACGTCCGATGACAACCGGCTCCTCCTGCTTCATTTTGCGCTTTTGCCGCGATGCCAGCCAGTCTGGCTGACGTTTGAGTGCGAGCGAAGTGCTCTCTGGTGACTCAACGGCGTAAGGAGACACGTCATAGAGTTGCTCAAGTTTGCGGGTTGACCAGATGTGCCTCGTGCCATCACTGAGATACACCGTGACAAGTTTCCCGCGCCAGACGGATTTGACGACTGACACTGCGGCTGTTGCTTTCTTCTTTGCCATAAGGCTCTGTTTGCTTTCTAATTTACTGAGTTGAACTGCGTTGTACTCAAACCGAATCCCGCACCTCTTTTGTGCATACCCAAGTAAAAATGCTACTCCGACTATGTGTATCTGTCAACGCCTCTATTCCCCAGCATTTATTGATAACTCAACCCAACACCCATTTTTGTAATAAAATTCCCACTTGAACGTCATAGTAATCGGGTAGAGACGAATAGAAACGGTTTGGGTCGAGCGTCAAATGGCCTTAGTTTATCGACACTTTGCCTCGCAAAGTTTCAACCACAAACACCATTTGACCCTCGTCATCCACTCCTTATCTCCAATCTCAACCACCTGTTCTTTCGAACACCCTTCTCACAAGCGCCCGCCTTACCGCGAGCGCTTTTTCAATTATAAAAATCCATCGATAATGACCTTAGCCGACCATCATTGATTCGCTAGCTGGGGCAACAGGTACACACCCTTTCGGACAATACGTCTTCCCCGCTTTTTCTTTTTCACAGTTTTCGCAGCAAATGAAATGTAGGTGGCATTCATTATCAATACAATTTACATATCGTTCAGTTAACGCATCACAATATTCACAATGGCCGATGACTTCGCGATCTTTCGTGGTGTCCATCGTCACGCGATCATCGAAGACGTACAATGCACCCAAAAAATCACGACCAGGAAACTTTTCCATATATGTCGCCATGCCCCCATCAAGTTGATACACGTCCTTGAATCCTTTCTTGAGCAAATAACCTGATGCTTTTTCACATCGCACTCCCCCGGTACAGACAGTAAGAACTTTTTTATCTTTGAGATGTTCGAGATTTGGAAGAATTTTCGGCAGATCTCTGAAATTGCGCATCCCGGCATCAATCGAATCTTTAAAATGTCCCACTTTGTATTCATAAGTATTACGCATATCCACAATATGGAAATCCTTTCCCACTTCACCAGACTCGAACCATTTTTTCAATTCTTCTGCAGGAAGGTGCTGTCCGGTGTGCTCGTTCGGATTGACATCGTCTTTGCCGAGATACGATGAGACGATTTCATTACGCACTTTTACCACTAACTTTTTAAATGAGTTGCCATTCCCCACACTTCGCTTGAACTGAACAGTTGATAGATCTGCAAAATGATTGTTTAACAATTCATTGCAATAGGTATCAATATTTATTTTTGTTCCCTCAAGCGTTCCATTGATTCCCTCACGGCCTACAAGCACTCGCCCTCTGAGCTCAAGCTTCTTGCAAACATCCTTGTGCCACAACACAAAGCCCTCGGGGTCAGCGATGGTTGCATATTTATAATAGAGAATAATTTCAAAATGTTCCTGGGTCATGTGGCATTACGATGACATATTTGGAGCTAATTTTCAACTCTCTTTCATTTCAATAGATTCAATAGGAATTCTAGCGCTTTCGAGGATCGCCTTTAATGTCTTTCTTTTTAAGTCTCGATTTGAATGAATTGGCACTACGACCCGGAGATTACCTTTGAGGAAGATTCGATGACTGCCTTTTTGTCTTATGAAAACAAAACCAGCTTTTGACAATAAACGAATAACTTCCCTGAAAGTGAGGGTTGGAAATTTTGGCATACGGCGAAGAGGTTAAACCGTGACTGCAATTGGAGTGATAATACTGGCAGCTGTTTCAATCGGAATTTCTTTTCCATCTTCAATCAAAGCTTCTAGGTATAATTCGGTTGCCTCTTTGATATTTATTAACGCTTCTTCGAATGTCTCACCTTGAGAAGTGCAGCCTGGCAAGGATGGGATACGCGCGACAAAACCGCCCTCATCTGTATCAGGTTCTAAGACAACGCTAAATTGATAAGTTCTTCTTCCTCCCTGCGGATCTTTCATACGCAAAGTATACGTGTTTGATGTTTTCATATCAAGAACTATACGCAGGCCGGTTAAAATTTCGGTGAAAAAATAGTATAGAAAGTATGAAATTACAGTTACATACCAAATTACATTCTCGCTGGCACTTTGATTCCGAGAAGCCATAACCCCTTATTCACGATTTTGGAGAAGGATTGCACGAGTGCCACCTTGTATGGTGCAAATTTGTCTTCGGTGTTTACAATCTGCGTCGACGCATAAAATGAGTTAAATTCACCAGCAAGTTCCATAAGATAGTTGGCGACAGTGTGTGGGGCGTTCTCCTCTGCGGCATATGCAACGATTTCAGGAAAACGAATCATTAGCCGCTCGATTTTGCCACCTGACCAATTGAGCGTTCCCGCATCGAGTTCGGGTGACCATTGAATATCCGTCGTTGCGTTAATGCCCGCTGTGCGAGCTTTTTCGAGAATAGAATTTGCTCGCACCACCGAGTACTGGAGATATGGGCCTGAGTCGCCTTCGAATGAGAGCGATTTTTCTGCGTCAAAAATAACATCTTTGCCTGATGCCTGGCGCAGTATTGTGTATTTGATGGCAGCAATAGCGATCTGCTCTGCGATATGAGCGCACTCGCCACTCTCTATGTCGCGTTCCTTCATGCGCTCGAGGGCGAGCGCGCTCATCTCATCGATCATCCACTGTGCGCTGATCACGTCACCCGTACGTGACGACATCTTGCCCGTCGGCAATCGCATGATGCCATGCGAGATATGACTGGCCTTCTCGCCAATCTCTGGGAACAACAATTGTGTCACTTTCAAAATGACTTTGAAATAATCATCCTGCTCATTTGCAGTCACTGTAATTCCCTTATCATATTGATACTCAGCATATTTAACTTTTGCCAATCCTATCTCCTTGCCTTCGTACGTCGGCAATCCTTCGCGCGTAATAAACACACGTGTATGCAATCCATACTCCTCCCCTGGAAATACGACGGCTCCTTCACTTTCCTTAAAAATCTTCTGTCCCTCAGGATCTGTGTTTGCTTTAACTATCTCAATCCCTGGACCCGACACTTGGCTCTCGAAAAAATATTTATCAAACGTCGTATCAAGTATTTTATACAATCCTTCAAAATACTCGAGGCTCCATTCGCGCCCCTTATCATAAATAGCTATAAGCTCAGGATGACTCCGTTCATATATATGTTTGTTTATATCGCGCATCTCACTATCGGCTTTTTGAAACGCTACTGAATGACTACCCTTCTCCACAGCTGACTTTTCTTCATCGCTCAATGTTTTATATGTCGTCGCTCCTTTTGCGTACGCTTGCCCGAGAAACGTCACCTTATCGAGCAACGATGCGGATTCTTCAGGAAACGGTACTTCCATAAATCGAAGACCCCACAATGTGAGTGCGACGTGACGGCCAACGTCACCTTGATAGCAGAAACGCTTCACCTCACCTCCTTGATATTCACCGAGACGAGAGAGTGACTCGCCAATGGTATTGGCCATGAGATGCCCAATATGAAAAACCTTGAACGGATTGGGATCGGTGTATTCATATGCCAGTTTTTTACCAACATACAATTCCCCTTTTCCATAATTGTCATTACTCAAGCAGTCTGTAATTGCATTTTTGATCGCTCCTGATGTTTGATAAAAATTAATGAAACCTGGGCCAGCAACTTCTATTTTTTCAATGCCCGGAACGCCACCGTTCATGTCTTTACCTTTCATTGCATCAACAATCTGGACCGCCAGTGCAACAGGATTCATTTTCAATTCTTTTGCCATCGAAAGCGCGATATTGGTGGAGAAGTCACCGTGCGTCATGTCCGCGGGACGTTCAATAACAATTGTGTCGGGTACGGCAAGATTGAGCCCAGAAAAGGCCGTCTGAATTGCAGAAATGAGGATTTGTCGCATGAGAGGAGTTTATCACAAATTACTTGCCGGTACTGCCGAAACCACCGGCTCCGCGAGAGCTATCACTCAGCTCATCGACTTCGATGAATTCAAGCAATGTGCGCTTTTCAATAAACATCTGGGCAATTTTGTGACCCTTTTCAACAGTGTATGGTTCGTTACTTAAATTCACCATGCCGACTTTGTACTCCCCTCGATATCCAGCGTCGATAATGCCCCCGAGTGTTTTCAATCCGTGTTTGTGTGAAAGTCCGCTCTTGTCCCAAATATATGTTGCATGATCTGGAGGAAGTTCGATTGCAATCCCCGTGCCAATTTGTACACGTTCTCCTGGCTGGATTGTAACTGTCACGCATGAATAGAGATCAACTGCCGCATCTCCTTCGTGGGCATACGATGGGATGATAGCGTCTGGGTGGAGTTTTTTTATTTTTAGAGTGAGGGGCATGGGGAGATAATAACACAAAACGGAGGCCGTGCTCTTTCGAGCAGGCCTCCGTTTGAATTGATTGATCATTCCCCGAGCACTTCCTTGAGCACAGCGAGAAAATCCTCTTTGACTTTTTCTTTTGACTGATTTGCATCGATCACTCGATGCGGCACCGTCTGAAAAAAATCCAGATAACCTTCGCGCACCCGTGTATGAAATGCGAGCGTCTGGTCGTCAAAGTGATTCTTGTCTGTATCAATCTGACTGGACTTTCTCCGCATGCCTTCTGCGGGATCGACATCGAGATAGATATAGAGTACAGGCTCATCATCCTCCATCACCGCTTTCCGCATATGCGGAAACAATTCCCGAAGATTCGATCCATTCTGTCCGTAGATCTGATACGCCCAGGTAGAGGAATCCATTCTGTCTGAGATCACGTGGGTTCCGCTCTCCAATGTTGGACGAATCTTGTGATTGAAATGTTCCGCACGACTTGCCCACATCATGCAAAATTGCGTAATCGCATCAGAATTTTTTCCTCCATCAGTTTTGAGTGCAAGATGTCGAATGTCTTCCGCGAACGCAGTTCCGCCAGGCTCCCGTGTCAAAATCAGTTTTTCACCGTAGATCGCTTGGACAGCTTCGAGCACTGTGCTTTTTCCCGATCCATCACCGCCTTCGAGGACGATCAATTTTCCTTTTATTTTTTCGGTCATAGTGTTCCTTTCTGAGTGAGAGCTTATCACAATTATTTTGAACGCAACACCATGTCAATCTTTTGTGCAATTTTTTTAAAATCTTTTTCCTTTTTT
This sequence comes from bacterium, assembly GCA_043745355.1. Classification (GTDB taxonomy): domain Bacteria; phylum Patescibacteriota; class Minisyncoccia; order Phycocordibacterales; family CAIZLB01; genus JBDKLC01. The sequence goes on along the minus strand of JAYTSY010000016.1, from coordinate 23,381 downwards.
CCACGAGTGGTTTCTGCCGCCGATCCGAGGCGTATTCCTGAGGGATCAAATGCAGAACGTTGCTCGCCTGGAATGGTGTTCTTGTTCACAATAATCCCCGCTTTCTCTAACTTGTCGCTTGCGTCTGCGCCGGACAGTCCCTTGCCGTCCATCCACACATCAACAAGTACGAGGTGCGTATCTGTTCCGCCGGAAACAATTCTCCAGCCTAATCTTTTCAATTCTCCCGCGAGCATAGCAGCATTTTTTATAACCTGCTTTGCATATGAGCGGAATGCTGGGACTGCTGCTTCCTTGAGTGCAACCGCAACAGCAGCAATCTGATTGAGATGAGGTCCGCCCTGAAGGCCTGGAAATACTGCCTTATCAATCAAATCTGCAAAAGTTCGTTCCTTCCCTTTGTCATCCTTTTGAGTTCGAAATTGATGTACGAAAATAAGTGCACTTCGTGGACCACGCAGTGTCTTGTGCACTGTGGTTGTAACAACATCTGCATAGGTAAATGGTGAGTCATATTGCTTGCCAGCAACAAGTCCAGCAAAGTGTGACATGTCTACCATCATGATTGCTCCGCATGCATCGCAGATCTGTCTGAACTTTTTAAAATCAACCTTTCGAGGGTATGCGGTAAATCCGCAGACAATCAGTTTTGGTTTCTCTTTTATTGCGAGAGCCTTTACCGCATCGTAATCGATCATTTCTGTTTTTGGGTCCACACCATATGCAACTTGCTGCCAGAATTTTCCTGTTGTTGATACTTTGTGTCCGTGTGTGAGGTGTCCGCCGTGTGAAAGTGACATTCCCATGATCTTCTCCCCTTTTGGAACGAGCGCCAGATACACTGCAAGATTTGCAGGAGAGCCTGAAAGTGGCTGGGCATTTACATGCCAATTACGTGCTTTGAGTCCAAATGCTTTGAGCGCTCGTTCTTGTGCAAGAAGTTCAATTTTATCTACTATTTCATTTCCTCCATAATATCGAAGGCCCGGATATCCTTCTGCATATTTATTGGTGAGTTCTGAGCCGAGCGCTTCGAGCACATCTATTGAGACGTAGTTTTCAGAGGCGATGAGATTGATGGCTTTCTTCTGGCGAGCCTTTTCTGAAGTAATGAGGTTTTTTATGAGGGCGTCTTTCATGATTATTTAATTATATCTTTATTTAAACATTAATTCACTCCCCTCCAAAAGATAGACATCATTTATTCCTCCAGAAATCATTTCATCCCAGCAAGGTTTGCAACACCACCAATGTCCGTGTAGGTATAAATCTGCTCCGATAGGATCCCTCCCAAGGGTTTTTCTAGCGTCATTTACCGCAAGCGCCTCCGCATGATTCTTATTTTTAGCACATCCTGGGCAAGCCCAGTATTTTTGACCTGACTTTATCTTTAATGCTCTTCGAATACAGAGAAACTTTTCATGCCATTCTATGAGTTTTGGATGCTTGAAACCGGATTGATTACCGGCCCTACCCACTATTTTTCCATCCAATACCACCACAGCACCTGTTGAGTGCTTTTTATCCGTCGCGAGTTCATTTCGAGCTTTTTCTGCCTCAATCATATATAGATTGCTTCTTTCAACGTATTTTATCGATCTTCCCTCTGGCAAATACGGATATTGTATGGGGTTATGAGTCATTATATAGATATACTATCAAATGGGAGTTATAATTTAAACTGATAACTTATTAGACAACATCTAATCCAATGACGCCTTTCGATCTCATCTATCAAAAACTTTTAAAGGATATTATGACTAAGGGCATCGCAGAAATGAGCGAGCGCACGAAGCATGAGACGCGAGCGATTCCCGGCGCATCGTTTTCTATTGATGTGGCAAAGGATGGTTTTCCTGTTTTAACACTTCGACAAATTCCTGTCCGAGTATTCGTATCTGAACAGATTTGGTTTGCATCAGGCGCTCGCAAACCCGAAGATTTCCTCAGAGATTTTACAAAAATCTGGGACAATTTCACCAACCCTGGAGACGTTGTGACTGTCGCATACGGTTATAGATGGAGAAAACATTTTGGACGAGATCAATTGAAACTACTCATTGATCTACTTAAAAAAGAACCGAGCTCACGCCATGGCGTCGTAGTGACATGGGATCCTGCAGTGGACGGACTTAGTCTCTTCAAAAAAAAGAACGTCCCTTGCCCTTATACATTCACTGTAAATATTATCGGGGGAAGACTTCATTTGCATAATATTGTTAGGTCAAACGACATGATTCTCGGATTTCCACATGATGTTGCCGGCTTCTGTCTTCTCCAATGTATGCTGGCGCAAAAGCTTGGAGTGATCCCTGGCATCTATTCCCATTCAATTTCAAATGCTCATATCTATGACATCCATTATTCTGCTGCGAAAGAAATGATCAAAAGAAAAAACAACCACAAAAAGATACATTTACATCTTCCAAAGAAAAGCTTTGACCGTGCGGAAAAGAAAGACATAATGTTAGTGAAAGAGATCGTTGAGGATATTGCCAAGCAGTACAAGCCAATGCCAGCAATCAAAGGTTTACAAATCGTACTTTAATAAATACACATGTCTGTACTAACTAAAAAAGATATTCTAGAAAAAGTAAAAGTGGGAGAAATAACCTTCAAGCCAGCGCTTGATGTTTTTCAGGTTCAAACTCACGCTATTGATCTGCGCCTTGGATTCACATTTCTCATACCTAAAACCTGGCATTTGACTGCAAAAGGAAGAGAGTCAGTGAATATCAGTTATTTAGAAGACAAAAATATCAATAATAATTTTGAGGTCATCGAACTAGAGCAAGGTCAATATTTTGAACTTTTGCCTAATGAGTATGTTGTTGCTTCAACCCTTGAATCCATCAAAATTCCTAATGACCTTATGGCAATACTCTATCCACGTTCATCAACAAACAGACGTGGTCTGTCCGTCGATCTCACAGGTATTGTTGATGCCGGGTATGAAGGACAACTTACAATCCCCATCAGAAACAATACCAAATCTCAAACTATCAGGATCTATCCGGGGGAGCGATTCTGCCAAATAGTATTTGAAAAACTTACTGAGGCAGTAGATGTTAGAAAAAGTCGTTATCACCAAAAGGATATTATCGAAGGATTTATTAAACACAACGAAACAGGAGATACGGTCAAAAAAGATGAAACTGAGATCAAACTCATTTTGAGTGGCGATATTAAAAAGATAAAGAATGAATACAAAGCAGAATAATATTCACGTTTTCATCATCGCCGCCCTCACAGCAGACGGATTTATTGCTCAGACGTCTGACCATTCCCCTATGGTGTGGACTAGCAAGGAGGATAAGGCTCGGTTTGTGGAGCTTACCAAGCGGGCGGGGGTGGTAGTGCTTGGATCAAGCACCTACAAGACATTCCCCCGCCCGCTCAAAGACCGACTGAATATTGTCTATTCGCGTGCTCAACAATTCGAAGGGGTCGAGACAACAACCGACGAGCCAGCAGAACTTCTCCGCAAACTCGAGGGGCGTGGATTCAACGAAGTGGCAGTCTGCGGTGGAGCTGAAATATATACAAAATTTATGGAAGCAGGAGTCATCGACACACTCTATCTCACGATCGAACCCGTCATGTTTGGAAAGGGACTCTCCATGTTCAACAGATCGATCGATACAAAACTTGCATTAGTTACAACTTCAAAGACTGAAGGGGGTACGATTTTTAACGAATATAAAGTAATCAAATAAAAGAGAAAACACCCACTCGACCTCGAGCGGGTGTTTTACTAATTGTTGAATCCTCTATTTGAACATCCTCGCAAATTCCTCATGAGCCACCCGGTAATTGAATCCCGGTTCTTTTTCTTGCAGTCGTCCACACTTCTCCTTGTCATACTTTGGAGTGTGTTTAAGTTGGACAAAGCATACTGCAGAATATCGCCCATGGAGCGCGGTTTCTGGAGTAGCCACCACTCGGTGACACAAAGCCCTCAACTTTCCATGCGAACGCAATTGCATTTGCATTGCCGGGATGATGACAGTCTCACCCTCTGAAACCGGCATATTCTGCCAATCGCTTTCGTACGGCAAACATTGCAGTCCTTCTGCACTCTCGTAGAGGTGCAAAGTGAAACCGCTCTGATCGACGTGCGCACTTGCGGTTTCGTCACCGACAGCACGATCGCCGAAATAGTGAATAAAGCGAGTAAAAAACGCTGTCTCACTTTGATCCACCTCATCAGTGAATCCTTCAAGTCCAAATTCACGTTCTGCTTGCCAAGCAAAATCAAGAATGAGCGGCTTAATTGCCGAAACCAGCCCAGTAGCCCTGCTCACGAAACTCAATGCAACTGGAGTATTGATTTCTGCAATGTTTACTCGAAGCCAAGTTACTCCGGAAGTGGTGACATCGAAGTTTTCTTTTTTGTCAGCGTTCTGCCCAACACCATTTTTGAGTTCATAGCCTACTCCGGCACCACCATTACTGTATGGCAGGCTTTTTTTAATCTCAGCGGGAAGTTCACAGAAAGCCTTCCAAGCTTCAACGGTGTCCTCCACAGCAAGCCTGAGCATAGGTGGATACTGCATGGAAAATATTCCCTGACTTTTAAGTTGAGCAATTGATGATTTCATATTCATTTTCAGGTGTCTCACCTGGGTCCTGATGGTTACGCCGGAATCGCGTTCTTTTTCAAGTGTATGCTTCATTTAATTTTATGCAAATTTTACTATTTTCTCACGTCCGCTTCATACCCCTTTCGTATACTGATTCTGTCGATACAACATACCTTGACCGAATATATACAAAGTATATACTTTATGTATATGAAAAAGAAAATCATGCTTACAACAAAAATTGACCCTGGATTAAAAAAGGAGGTGCAGAAGACAGCAGCAGCACTCGGCATGCCTGTGGGTACCATTGTCAATGTGCTCTTGAGGCAATTTGTGCGTGATAGGGAAATAAACCTATCTTTGGCATATGACCCCTCCCCTCGCCTCATAAAGGCTATAGAAGAAGGCGAGGCAGAATATGCAGCAGGAAAACTCAAAAGTTATGACAGTCTTGAAGAAATGTTCAAGGATCTACACAAAAAATAATGCGCCTTTTACCTACATCCCAATACAAAAAGAACCTCAAGCGATTACCTCGTAAAGTTATCACTCAACTTGAGATTGCACTCACCGTATTTGTATTAAATGAATTTGATGCCAGATTAAATAATCACAAACTCAAAGGAGAATACTCAGATCGTCGAAGCATTGATATTAATTCAGACTTGAGACTATTGTATAGAAAGATGGAAGATGTCTGCCTACTTCTTGAAATCGGCACTCATAGTGATTTGTATAATAAATAATCAAACAAAATACTCATTAATTTGTACTCCGCAGGCGGGTAGCCGAGGATAAGGAAAAATTAAGCTTCAATTTTTCCGTGTACAAATTAATGAGTATTTTGTTTTGTTATTTGACGTCAATACCAAGTGACTTACATGTCCCCTCAATCATTTTCATCGCACCGGCGATATCTTTTGCATTGAGGTCCGGCATTTTCTTTTCAGCGATCTCTTTGACCTGTGCCTTTGTGATTGAGCCAGCTTTCTTTGTGTTAGGAGTTCCAGAACCTTTTTCGAGTCCAGCCGCTTTGAGCACGAGTTGTGCAGCAGGAGGAGTCTTCATAATGAAGTCGAAAGACCGGTCTTCGTAGACGGTGATGACGACAGGGACAATATCTCCCATCATCTTGGCCGTTGCATCATTGAATCGCTTTACGAATTCACCGATGTTAACACCAGCCTGACCGAGTGCAGGACCGACAGGAGGTGCAGGATTAGCCTTCCCTGCGGGGATCTGAAGTTTGAGTTGTTTTGTTATCTTTTTAGCCATGTTGATCAGTATATTTTACGGTTTTAATAGATTACCCTATACGCGCTTAACTTGCAAGAAATCGAGCTCTACGGGTGTCTCACGGCCGAACATAGACACAAGTACACGCACCTTACCTCGTTCATTGTCTACTTCTGCGACCTTGCCTTCGAGCTCCTTGAAAGGACCGTCTGTGATGACGACGAGGTCACCAGTGCCGAGATCAATAATATGCTTGGCATCCCCTGTATTCATACGCTTGAAGAGTACTTCTACTTCTGACTTATCAAGTGGCACAGGAACGATACCAGAGCCAACGAATCCAGTTACACGAGGAGTATTTCGAACGACGTACCATGAATCATCAGTTACGATCATATCTACGAGCACATATCCTGGATAAATCTTTTCTTCTTCTTCCACCCGCTTCCCGCCTTTGATCTTGATCTTCTTTTCTGTTGGAACGAGTACATTGAAAATACGATCCTCCATGCCGAGAGATTCGATGCGCTGCTTCAAGTTTCGGAGTACGGCGTTCTCATATCCAGCGTATGTGTGGACCGCGTACCAATTACGTTCTGTTTGAGGCTGTTGTTTTGACATATTATTTAGCGATAATCTGTGTAATACCTGCTGCAAAAATCGCATCAAAGAATCCGAGGTATGCTGCGATTGCGACTGAGAAAATAACAACAAGTAGTGTATAGAGAAGTGCCTGGCCTCGAGTCGGCCAGTTGACGTGATTCATTTCTGCTTTTGTTTCGTTGATGTAGGTGATGATTCCCATGGTGTTTATGGTTAGGAGGCACAAATTGTGCTCTCGTTTTTTGTATTTAAAAACACCCTTTCGGGTGTCTTTGTTAGCTCGAATTGTACTCTTTTAGAAGGGTTTGTCAACCGACGGTTGGCGAATTCTACCCTGAAACGCAACATCCCCGTGGTACCGTAGCGGTATACCATTACACGCTAACTAATACACACAGGGATGTCACACATACAATTTAACAGAGACTCGCGAGTCGAGCTAGCGATACTTTTGAATGCAGGCAAGAGTCAGAGCGATTGTGCAAGGATGTTAGGAATGGATCGTTCAAACGTCTGTCTTGAGATCAATCGCAACAAAGATCCTGACGGCATATATCGAGGAGTGCATGCACACAAACGTTACCTTGCACGAAGAAAACAAACCAAACAGAAATATCGAAAGATTGAGAATGACAGGAAACTACGCCGGCATATCGTGCGCAAATTAAAACGACTCTGGTCACCAGAGCAGATTGCAGGACGATTGGAATTGATGTGTGGAAAGAGAATCATCTGTCACGAAACGATATATGCTTTTGTATATACAAAACGGAGAGATTTGACGAAGTATCTACGACATCAAAAGAGCAAGTACCGTAAGAAACGTGGTTCAAGAGCCAGAATGAGCCTCAACAAAGCTATGAAGATACGCAGGATCACTGAAAGACCATCAATTGTTGATCAGCGGGGACGTTTTGGAGACTGGGAGCAAGACACAGTGGTTGGGAAAGAAAAGGTACAGAGAATTCTCACACTCACTGAGCGCAAAAGTGGTTTTGGTATTGCTGACAAACTTGATGTGGTAAGTGCTGAGATTGTACAAAAGAAAACGATTGAACAATTTAAATCTGTGCCGAAAGATATGAAGTACACATTAACCAGGGACAATGGAGTTGAATATGGAGACTACGATGAGACTCTTGAGTTAAAGACTGGACTTCACGTGTATCGCGCTCATGCCTACACTTCAAATGAACGAGCCTCCAATGAAAACTGGAACGGACTCATGCGACAATTCTTTCCCAAAGGAACTTACTTTGCTACCATTACCTCATACCAAGTTCAGTGTGCAGTGCGCAAACTAAACGTCCGGCCAAGAAAACGGCTAGGATACAGGACACCAAGGGAAGTGTTTAATACCTGTTGTGATTCAGGTTAGAACTTACGGTTTTAAAGAGGGACTGTCCCCTTATCTGACCGAGTACGTCACACTCACATCCGAACTGACCTTCTGACTTCCATTTGGAATCTCGGGAGCAACGGGAGCGCCCATACTGTCCGCAGATTTCATAGCACTCTGTGCATACACTGGATAGTTTCCACTATTGTCACTATATGTAATAACTTTACCAAGATGCACACCGAGCGCTCGAGCGATCTGCTGTGCTTGTTCTCTTGCATTCCTGATAGCCGCAAATCGCGCTTGTTGCTTCAATGTATCTGACTTATCAAAGGTAAAATATGCACTTGATGCTTTGACGCCGAACGCTCCAACACCTGCAATATATTCGCCTACTTTGTTATCACCTTGCTTTACACCGTGAATCTTTACCTCGACTGTTTGGTTTGTCGTATATCCAGTTATTTGAGGAGGACATGGTGGCATCGGAACCATACCACTTGATACGCTAGAAGAATTTGAAAATGCTTTTGGGCAACTTTCTCGAGTGTAATCATACGACTCGTTTGTATTATAATTTTGGTTTGAGATGTCTGCATCAGAAACACCCTTGCTCTTCAAATATGCAATCGCTTTATTACTTTTGTCTGCAGCTTTATTCTGCGCTTCCTCCACTGACTTCCCTGTCTCTGTCACTGTCCAACTAAATGTCGCGACATCGGGTGTTGCCTCAACATCTGCGTGACCTGATACGGTGATCGCATGATTCAAATCATTGACACTGTCCTCGCCAATCGCATCAAATGCTTTTGCTTCATTGATAGTTTTAACTACTAAAAATATCGCGAGCAAACAAAGCACCGCGGTACCTGCCAATCGTAAATAATTATTAAGTTCTTTTTCGTCTAATTGTATTTTACTCATGTCCTTATTCTATCACTTCACAAAGATTTTCAAATAGACATGCGACAGTCAGTGGACCCACACCACCAGGAACTGGACTAAGCGCGGAGACAAGAGGAAAAACACTGTCAAAATTGACATCTCCCCTAAGAGTTCTTTTGTTTTTCTTCATAATTGCAGTAATGCCGACATCAATGACAATTTGCCCCTTTTGCACGTGCTTTGCAGAAATAAGATTGGGGTGTCCCACTGCAACGACAATAATATCCGCGGTACGAGTATGCTCCGCTAAATTTTTGGTTTTGTGATGACAAATAGTGACTGTCGCGTTTGCAGTCTGAAAAAGTTCAGCAATAGGATGACCGACGAGTGCGGATCGCCCGATGATAGTGACATTTTTTCCTTCGAGAGAAATATCATAGGCTTTGCACAGTGCCATCACACCGCGAGCGGTACCAGGTAGAATACCTGTCTTGTCCCCTTTCATTAATTTTTTTACATTGACAGCAGTCAATCCGTCAACGTCTTTGCGTGGGTCGATGGATTCAATAACGGCGTCAACAGAAATATGTTTCGGCAACGGTAATTGGACAATGATTCCTTGAATGCTTTTATCTTTGTTGAGGGCGGTGATTTTTCTGACGAGTAATGCTTCCGACACGATGGGATCAAAATGAAGATGCAGAACTTTTGCACCAATTCGCTGTGCGAATAATTTTTTCTGATGAATATAAGCTGAGGACTCGCGAACATCTCCCACCTGGATGATAGCGAGACATGGTGCCTTTTTGTGGCGCGCGAGGGCGGCCCGAAGGCGCGCCGCAATCTTATCGCGTACGACTTTACCATCGAGAATTAGTGCGTCCTTCATACAAGGGAGTGTACCAGAAATGTTTTGTGTATAATAGTGCACATGACCTTAAGGAGCCATCTCATTGCAGGAGTTATCGGCGGTGCAATCCTCATCCCCACATTTGGACCACTTAAAAGTGTAGTGTTTTTCATTGCATCTTTCCTCATTGATGCCGATCATTATCTTGAATATCTCTATCGAGTCAAAAAAGTGACTGGCACATTTCCCGATTGGCGTCCAAAGCAGATGTTCCTCTATTACGATCCCATCATCGAAAATAGATTCGACAAACGCAATCTCGGATTTAGCCTTCTCCACACCGTAGAAGCATTCGCTGTCATTATTTTGCTCGCTTTCTATTTGAATTTTCCATTTCTCTATATGGTCATCGCGGGCATGGCCTACCACATGATTTTTGACGTTGTCTCACTCGCTGTAGAGAAGCTTCACTTTGTCAGATCCTATTCGATATTCGAACATTTTATTCGTATGCCGCACATGAAGAAAAAAGGCTTTGATCCTGATGAGTTTTACAAAGACATGTATATCCTCACCCAGAAAAGTAAAGCTGCGAACTAGTGTAACACGGCTTTATTTTTGTCGCGGCGGACCAAGTGTTGATAAAATATTATTGATAATAGGAACCACATGGTACCGAGGAAAATACCCCCTACGACATCAATCCAAGTATGCACGCCAAGATAAATGCGGCTATAAGAAATGAGTAATGGGGCCGTTGCACCACCTACGATAAAAAAATATCTTCCTATTATATTTTTAATATGCGGAAGGTAGGAAAAAACGAGCAAAGAAAAGAAAAGGGTAGCCATTGTCGAGTGTCCACTCGGAAACCCATATCCTATTTCTTCGATGAGCCCCGCCGTTGGTCGAGGAAGTCGTAAACCATTTTTCAATAAACTCACAGAAAGGGCGCCGAGCGCCATAAAAATAGCGAATTGTACCAGATGATTTTTCTTTTTATGAATTAAGAGGAATAAAATAAGTGCTGCACATAAGAGTGAAATACTCTCGGGACTACCGAGAGTCGTTATGCCAATCATTATTTTAGTAAGCATACGTGTGATAATTACTTTGAAGATTTCTTGGTGCTGGTTGCCTCAACAGGAGTCTTATAATCTGAAGTATGCCGTGCTGAAATAATAGCACCAGACGAAAGCAACGCGGCTGTATTGTCATCGTTGTAGACAGCTATCGTCTTTTGATATTCTCGTCCGATCGAAAAAACAATAAGTGGCATGATGCCGAAGATGAAAATAGCACCGAGAACCTGCGAGTACCATGTGACTTTGTCCAATTCGATATTCATTATGGAATCAATTGTATCAGACTTTTGGTTGTCGTTGTCGCGTTTATCCCCGATTGTAGCGCGGTGATTTTTTCAAAATCAGACCGCTTGCCCCCCGAAAGTCCTACGATCGAGAACTTAACATCGTCTATAGAAATGATTTCGTAGAAAAAAACATGTTGATTTCCCGAGACGCCAGCAATATATGTCTTTTCAAGATACGGAGTGAGAACTTCTGTATCCTTTGAGACGGCTGTCCGAAATGACCAAGTGCCCCAAGCGATCTTGTTCCCATCATAAGTCTCAGTGAAAGTGTTGTTAGGAAAAAGATTCAAGATATACTTTGATGTTTCCAAGCTTTTCCACACACCAGGAATTTTGTGCGCAGCTTTTTCCAAATTTGCGGCACGGAGAATTGTCATCACCGTATTTGATTGAACATTACCTTCTTGCAAAGTTTTGATGACGTCATCGAGAGCAATAATGGTCCTTTGATATTCTCTGCCGACAGTGAACACTATGATTGGGAATGCGCAGAATAAAAATATCACTGTCAGCAATCGCGAATACCATGTTACTTCATTGAACTTCATATTTCTATTCTATCATTAAGCAATAAGAGTCGTGCAGTGAGCACACCGCTTTGCATCAAGTGGAATTTCACTCAGACATTCAGGACATTTCTTTGTAGTCGGATCTGCAGGCTTTTCGCGCCGTGAGCGCTTGATCAATTCATTAATGGGCAAAATGACCAGGAAATAAATTGTTGCAGAAATAATGAGAAATGAAATGAGACTGTTCAAAAAATCGCCATAAAGGAATTTACTACTATTGATAGTGAACTGAAGACTGGAAAAATCAGGGATTTTAGCTATTGCACCAATAAAAGGTGTGAGAATATCCTTTACGAGTGCTGCCACAACACTGCTAAAAGCTGCCCCGATAACCACGCCAACTGCAAGGTCGACGACATTCCCGCGCAATATAAATTGTTTAAATCCTTGAAACATGAGATGTATTAATTAATGATTAAGTTTATGGTGCAATTATACAAGAACTGCGGCCAGTTTCCATTAAAAATGGTAACCTGTGTATAACTAGTGGAATACTTGTTGACAAGCTGGGGATGAGGTATAGCATTAGACATAGGAGTTCGTGGAATGTCAACTGTTAAATCGTAGGCGTCCCTTATGAAATATGCACCCGATATACTCGAGATTACTCGCAAGTTGGAGTCCAGACATGCCAGCCAGGCAATCATCACCTTTGTGATAAACCTCCTCCGCATGAACCGACACAGGCTCAGCCAGTAACCGCAGGCCCCCATCGAAATGGCCGACCACTCCCCGAGTGTGCCGGCCTTTCCCTATTTTTTATATTACTAAAGACTGCCTGACCCTGAATGTTTTTTATTCTTTAAGGTTGGAATATAAAATTTATCAATATACTCAGCAAGTGCGCGGGTCGAACTAAACTTTTCCAGAATTAAATCTCGCGAGTATATCATCCTCTTGATCCACTCCGTTGATCGTTTTTCATAATACATTGGCACAATTTCTTTTTCGAGTACGGTAAGTAATTCTTCTGAGATATCCCCCCCTTCTACTACCCAGCCTATTTGAGAGAGATTCGTTTCGTAAACCCATCCGTCGCGAGTTGAAAGTGGCAATGCGCCATTGAGACAAGCTTTCATGCCACTCGTACCACATGCTTCGCGTCCAACTACGGGAGTATTGAGCCAGACGTCACATCCCGAGACGAGCAATTTGGATAATTGCAAATCGTAGTTAGGCAAAAAAACAAGATTATCTTTGAGTTCGTTATTTGAGTATTGCAGCAATGTCTTCAAATATTCATTGTGATCTGCTTGACTGAGCTCAAGTGGTCCAGAAAAAACAATTTGAACTTTTTTGCCTTCTCGTGATGCGAGATCTTTGAACCGCTCTAGGTCAGCCAAAATTGCCAATGGCTGTTTGTACTCAACCATGCGTCGCGCCCACCCGAGAAGTAGAGTATCTTTATCAAATTTCTTGCCAGTTTGTTTTTCGATTTCAGAGATAAGGCGTTGCTTATTTTCTTGGTGAATATCCCAAAATTCTCCATCTGATCGCACATCGCCAATCGAATCCCATCGCGGAACATACACACCATTGGTCACCTCTTCAATGTTGTAATCCTTCCATATCAATGCTGCTTTAATCGAATGTAACACGGAAACGGCATTCACTTTGTACGACATATTGAGGGCAAGATTGGTCATTGAAAAGAGGTCGCTGTCAGGCATTTTTCCGAGTGCGATAATGACATCAAGTGCTACTTCAAGCTCTTGCGCAAATCTATGAAGCATGAAATTGACCTTATTGATGGCAAATACTTCCTGGCCCGCTGCAACAAGTGTATGATTGGTGAATACAATGTGTTGGCGAGCAAACTGGTATGCCTGTGCAAACGGAACATGCCGACGTCTGATCTCATGCCGGATGAGCTCGAGCGCGAGAAATGCCGAGTGACCTTCGTTGAGATGATAGACAGATGGATGGATTCCAAGTTCTCGAAGGAACCTCATTCCACCAATTCCCAGAACTATTTCTTGCATCAATCGCACGTCACGATTTTCGTCATACAGCACATTTGTTATTTGTCTGTCCTCAAAATGATTACCTTCGACGTCAGTGTCGAGGAGAAAGATAGTCGTCTCATGCTTCTTTAATGTCCACGCGCGAATTTTCACATCTCTCTCACCTATCGGAAGTGTTATCACTAAAGGTACTCCGCTTTCATCATTAACTAGAGACAAGCCGAATTGCTTTGGGTCAATTCTCTTGTGATCGCTTACATTATTATTTATATATTCTTGATAATAATAAAGGCCGATAGCAACTGTCGGAAATTTCTGATCTGCCATTTCGAAGAAATAGTCCCCTGCAAGCACGCCGAGTCCTCCGGCATAAAGCGGACATTCATTAAAAAGTGCATACTCAGCAGAAAAATAAGCTACGGGCTCCTTGAGCAATTCTTCGTACTGCGGAGTTCCCCGAAATTGTTTGAGCCATAGATGTGAGGATGTTTCTTTCATGAATATGTATTGTTTTATTACGACCCGCGCTGTTCAGGTTGCCCTCCCCGCATTTGCGCATACTGATCTTTGTATTTTTTTATTGTTTCTTCAACTTCTTTGTTTGGGATTTCAATACGCAAGAGATCCACAGCGTTAATAGTGTCATATATATCTAATTTATTTTCAAGCTTAAATGTCGCGTCGCGCCAGAGGATTGCTTTTTCGTACTCACCTTTTTTCACCGCTTCTTTCTCGAGGTTATGCATCATGTCGATGAAGGCGTGATAAACGCCAACTTCCTCACCACCCTTACTCACCGTCCTGTCTTTGAATGGAATACGCAAAAATGTTTGCTGTTCATGCATCATATCGCGGATCTTTCCTGATCGTTGCCAATTAAAGCCGGTAGACACAATGTGCTCATACAATTGACTTGCTTTGTGAAGAATTGATTGTTCGACATTTGGGATTGATCTTAATGTCTCGAGTAGTCGATATGCACCGTCCTCGATCATCTCCATACTCCACCACGGTTTCGCTGATGCCCACCAAAAATGATCGCTTGCAAGGGCTCTATCCATCTTTTTACGAATATCATTATATCCGATATCATCTTTTGGCATATTATTTACTTCATTGAGAACGAGATTGACCAATTGCCACTGCATTGTATGCAACATATTTTCAGGATCAGACCATGAGAGAAATTGTATTCCCTGCTCAATATCATGTTGACTACTTGCCCAGGTGGATTTGATGGGGGAAATTTCAACGGTCTCATTGTAGAGTCCGAGGAGATCAGAAATATTTACCAGTTTAAATTCTTTTGTGGTGAATACATCAAACAGCATTTTCTCAAGCCCAGGTCGATGGTGTCCGAATGTCTCACCGTCCATCGCGGTGACCACATAGCGACCTGTAGCAAGGTCATCTTTCATTGCTTCAATCAAAGTTTCTGGCGAGCGAACGACGGCACTCATAATGAGATTACTGAGCCGTCGTTCGCGGAAAAATACTTTCAACTTACTGCCCTTAATATTGTATAGCTTTGTATAATCTACTTTTCCTGGTTCACCGTATGCGGCAATCTCGTCGAGAATAATCCATTTATAACCGAGCTCTTCGATGATTGGGACGAGTTCTTCTTTAAATGCCATTTCAGGCGGAAAAAATCCCTGTGGGTTGTACGAATCTCCCAAATAATGTTTATTAGTCTCATCATTCATCTTTATTTGACGAATAATTTCATCTTTATCTAGAAACGGCAAGAATGCATGATATTTTGCAGAACTCGTAAACTCGATACGGCCGTCCTTCCCCATCTCTCGCATTGCCTCAATCAAATCGTGGTATCCATGCTTATCAAAAAGCTCCATGAGAGCGCCATTGATGTTCAATGTCAGTCGAACATGTTTGTTGTCACGTAAATGTTCGAGGAGCGGACGATAACACTGATCGACGATCGCTTGGAGAACATCTGCTTGTTGATCTGCTGGCTGATAGATATGTAAAAAGTTTGCCCAGTACATGTTGTGTAAAATTACTCTTTTTCTTCTCTATTAAATGCTATTGCCTTCTTGAATAATTCCACATATTCGAGCGCTGATTTCTTCCATGAGAAATTAGCTGCCATTGCACGCTTTTGTATTGAAAGCCACTCTTTGGGATGTTTGTACGCTTCGAGCGCGCGCACTAATGCTCCGAAGAATGCGAACTTATCGTATTTCTCAAACACGAATCCAGTTCCTATTTTTTTCTCTTGATCGTGGTCTATGACACTATCCGCTAACCCTCCAGTCTTTCGGACAAGCGGTAACGCCCCATAATGCATTGCTTCCATTTGAGTGAGACCTGATGGTTCAAATCGAGAAGGGACGAGAATCAGATCAGCACCTGCATAGATAACATGTGGCAATGTGCCGTCATACGAGAGATGGGTCGCCACTTGTGGATACTTCTTTTCGAGGTCGGCAAAGAATCCGAGATATTTTGAATCGCCACTGCCAAGCACAATAAATTGAAACTTAAAATTATTGAGAAGTGGCTCTAGGGTCTCCATCAATAGGTCCATCCCTTTCTGTTCAGTCAATCGAGAAACGATTGCAACGACTGGCGTATCTATCTCTTCTTCGAGATTAAATTTTCGCTGAAGAACAGTCTTGTTCTTGGCGCGATCTTTCATATTTCTCAATGAATATTTGTGTTCAACATACGGATTTGCTTGCGGGTCATTGGTCGTGTAGCTAATGCCGTTCAAAATACCGAACAGACGCGCACGGCGTTCTGCCAGAAGTGAATCCAGAAGCTCACCGAACTCACTCGTTGTAATCTCCTGTGCATAGTTTGGTGAAACAGTATTTACCACATCGGCAAACAAAATTCCACGACGCATAAAATTAATTTTGAGGAGTCGTGGATCATCGATAGTTGGAATAACAGATCGTCCGTCATCATAGTCGAGCTCGTTTATGAAATTATGATCAAACATTCCTTGGAAGCAGAGATTATGTATCCAAAAGACGACAGCGATTTTTGAAATCACAGGGTCAACAGCATATTCGGTCTTCATCAAGTTTGGAACAAGTCCTCCCTGCCAATCTGAAGTGACGATGATATCAGGGGTCCATTCTTTGTATTGTCTGACGAACTCGAGAGCGCCGCGCGAGAATACCGCGGCGCGAGCAGCATCGTCATCATATCCATACACGTTTCCCCGTTGTTCAAAGTATTCCATGTTCTCAAGGAAATAACTTGGAGTTCCCTCATTTGTCGCAATTTTAATGTTGCAGGTGATCGGATGTTCTTCCCGACCACTTGGGATACTGATATCTTCCATGATCGTTTCCATGGGGAATTTATCTTTTGCGATCGAAGAATAATTTGGAATCATTACCCGAGCGTCATGTCCGAGTTCCCGTAATGCACGAGGGAGCGATGACATGACTTCACCGAGTCCACCGATCTTTATGAACGGCGCAGCTTCAGAAGCCAAAAAGAGGATTTTTAATCCTTGAGGTTTGAGTGAAAACTTCATTGTGAAGATATTATAGCAAATTCTTGAGCGGTCATTTCCTTTACTTCGGGTGTTGATTTATACGCGGGATTTTTTACAAATGTGGGCTTGCCGTCTTTTTCAATTACATAATATGCAAAACCTTTCATTTTTTTGACCGTCTCATAATCAGCGTGACCTGGAAGGCTTACTGGATCGGCCTCAGAAAAATCCACAGGGCTGTCATCGGAAGCAGTGAGCCAAGTGGTTCCCGTATTCAATAACAAATGGCCGACGCCAGACTGAATAAAGAGTGAGTCACCAGGGGTGGCGCGGACGGCATAGAATGTCTCGATCTCGTCGTCCAAAGGTTGCCCGTCCGCGCCCACTTTACGCCATTGCAACAACAATAATCCCTCACCTCTCAATATATGATATGTCTCGCTAATTTTACCGATATGGTAATGGCCATATGCTTTGATATATTCACCACCAACCGTTCCCGCCTCCCATACGGTTATATTCTCTTTATTAACCCCACCACGAATCATATAATAGTGCACATCGGGCCCTGACGCAGATGGGTCCATCAATACTTCCTGCATCTTTGTGTGGCTTCGTTCCGCAAAAGGCTTCATCATATAACCTCAGTATACCCTTTTATCACTTCTTTTGTCTCGGCAGGTCCAGAGATCTTTAAGGTCTCAATCCCAGCTTCAAGTGGTGAGTAGTCATTGCCTCCAGGAAATACCGAATCGCCAACAAACAGTAGTTCGCTCATATCAATATGTTTTTGCTCCAACACTCTCTTGAGCCCTGCTGCTTTATTGAAACCTTTTGGCAACACATCTATTGAGGTCGTACCTGCAATGACGGCGTCTACCTCAGGAACCATTTTTTCAAACTCTACCTTTATTGCCTTTCGTTTTTGCAAATCTGCATCCCATTTTTTCTTGTCATCGATTGCTGCCTCTTGCCCCAAACCTGCAAACGTAATCTGTGTTCCCCTGTCGCTTACATATTCACCTACGGGATTAATTGGAATATCAAATTTTTGAGATGAGATTATTTGCTTGAATGCATCTTTTACTTTTTCTTTTATCTCGGAATCAAAACCACCAAAATCAAATGTTTCCACTAACTTCCATTCTCCATCATATTCATAACGATGTCCGCCATTTGTCGGGAGCAAAATAAACCGAGACAAATCGCCTTTGAGAAATGGGAGCAGTTGTTTTTCAAACTGTAAAAATGCTCCGCCAGAAATGACAGCAACTATATATTTTGTAGCCAGTTCAGAAAGGAGAGCGCCCATCTCGGAGTCCATAGGCTGACGGCTTTCGGCCAGTGTGCCGTCTAGATCGAAAGCGATGAGTTTTTTGTGAGTGTTCATATTATTTTATTTCTTGCTCTATCACAAATTCATTTCCATCCATATCCGAGATGGTCGCATCATACCACCCCCAGCTTTGTTTTACTGGTTCATCTATGATGACCGCCCCAGCTTCCTTGGCTCTACTCAAAAATTCAAAAATATCATCAACCTCAAAAGTAAAAGTCTTTCGGCCACCAATATTCTTACTAACCCAGTCTGGCCGTCTATAATCAGCATTTTCTTCGATATTGAACTCAACATCTCCCAATTTACCCCTCATAAATGGAGGGCGAAATTCGACTGTTTCAATTCCAAATACTTTCTCATAAAAACTCCGGGCTTTGTTTAAATCTGCAACCCCTATGAGCAAAACTCCTACTTTAATATTCATATCGTGAATTATACTCCTAAATCTAAAGTTTAAAGCATATCTAATACCCAGACTTTCCGCGAACTCCAATCAAAATCAAAGCCCACATCTTTAATTATCTGTGGCGCACCAAATCTTTCATATTTCGGAGCTGTCATCTTGTGCTTTTATTTTTTATTTCCCCGTTTTTATCGTACTCGTGCCAATCAACTCAGCAAACGGACACTTTTGCCCAGTATTCATATTGTATATGTCACCTTCCCTGCAAGCTACAGGTGCCTTAACAGTAGGTTTATTGACCATCCCAAAATAGAAGTAATACGCGCCAATCGCTGCAAGCACAAAAATCGCCAAAACAAGATTTAATATAAGTTGATTTTTCTTCATATATTTATGCTACCCTATTTTGTCTTGAATTCATACACCCCATTCCAATTCTCTGGCGAATGCTCTTTGAGGTGTTTAGTGCGCTCGAGAAGAAGCTTGCTTGGTCCGTCCTCTCCAATTTGCAAAGCTGAGCTAAACGCGACAATCGCCAAATCCCAATCCCCCTTTGAATAATGAGATCTTCCTGTCTCAAAGAATGCAAGCTGTTTTTTAAAATCTTCCGTGAGTGGTTTTGTAATGAGTTCAAAAATATTCTTAGGCTCTTTCTTTCCCTTAACACGCACCATATCAAGTGCACGAGTTTCAAAGCCAGAATCTTTAATTTCATTATGCGTTCGCTCGCTCACGATACAATTCACTCCGTATTCTTTTGTCAGGCCTTCAAGACGAGATGTGAAATTTACTTCATCGCCCACTATTCCATAATTGAATCGCTTTTTTGAACCCATATTACCGACTACCACATCGCCGGTATTGATACCTATACCAATTTGAATTTTAGGTAAATCTCTCGACTGCCAGATCTCATTTTGCTTTGCCACACTCTCCAGCATCCTCTTTGCCACACGACATGCATCTTTTGCATTGTCCGGATTGAAGATGGGCGCACCCCAAAACGCCATGATGGCATCACCTATATATTTATCCAAAATTCCCCTTTCCTCGAGGACAATATCTGAAACAGCACTAAAATACTCACTCATAAACTGGGTCAATTCCTCTGGAGTCATAGCTTCAGAAATAGTCGTGAAGCCTCGAATGTCTGAGAATAAAATGCTGATTTTTCGCCTTTCTCCACCTAGCGCCAATTTCTTTGGATCTCGAGTCAACTCATCTACTAACTCCGCGGACAGATAATGCTGGAAAGCCTTTCTAATAAATCGCTTCTCTTCTGATTCAGAAATATACTGGAAAATAATTGAGGTTACAGTGATGAGAATTAAACTGCCTGTTATATAAAGACTCGGGAGTATAATTCCTGAGGAAAACAAACCAAATCCGATAAGGTTTATTCCAACAACAAGTCCAAGGAGAGAGAGAATCATTATGAAAAATCTCTTTATATATACAACGAGCCACAAGGCGAGGAAATCTAAAAGGAGAAATATCAATAGAGAAATTGCAGGTGAAAGTGGTTGTATGAACTTACCCGTAACGAGTGTTTCAAGGGCATTCGCATGGATTTCAACACCCGGCATCACACCAAATGGTGTATTTAATGTGTCATGCAAATCCTTACTTGTCACTCCAACAAGAACAGTAGCGTTTTGAAATATTCTCGCTGGAACTTTATCATTGATGACATCAATTACTGGGATGGTGAGAAATGTCCCTTGTGGACCGGCATAATTAATTCGGAAATCTTGAGGGGTATTAGATTTTGCATTATTTAATAATGCAAAACTAAAACTTTTGTGATCACCAAATACTGACATCTCACTACGCACCACTCCATCGCGATCTTCATTCACATTCACAAACCCTAGCTTTGCATATGGCGCAAATAGAGAAAGTGGCTGACCGGTGACCCTGCCCCGCTCTTCAAGTTGTATCGGCAAGATCACAGAAGTACTTCTACTCCGGTTCTGAAGTGCGTTAGCAAGCAGAGCATCATCCTGATTACCCAAACGAGATTGCTCTGAAAAGTTAATATCAACACCGACAGAAGTGGCATCAATAATATGATTTAAAACGTTAGCAAATACTTGGCGAGGCCATGGCCACTGTCCCACTTCTTTGAGACTTTGGTCATCTACCGCAAGAATAATAATATTTTGTTGCGGGATATGTTTTGTAAAAAGTCTGTCCGTTATTTTTTCCTGCCACGAGTTTCCAATATTAAAAACATACGATGCAATCGTTACGGTAAGTATTACCAGATAAATTAAACTAAGATATCTAAATTTCTTTGGAATTTTCATATTACTACTGGACATTGACTGCTCGCTTTAATTGAGGAGGATTCACCGTAAGAGCTTTATCCAATACGTCACCTTCTTCGAATATGTTTTCAACAATAATGTCATAAGTCCCCGGATCAAGTGATTGTGAAAATGTGGCTGTGTTATCGTCAACAATGTTGAATGACTTAACGGGATTTGTATCTATTGTAATCGTACGGAGATTATTGAAGCCACTTCCATACAAGGTGATAAGCGTACCGTCATATGCGCTGACTGTAGAAGGCCGAATTCCTTTGAGAACGATTGGTGTTTTTGGACCCCCTGGTGCACCGGCGCTTCCACCGCCAGAACCCGTCTGGAATGTTGTTGCAGATCCTCCGCCAGATGAAGGAGCAGTTTGAGTCTTTGGGACATTAACTGAGGCGCCACCAGATGTTGTAGTTTTTGGGATAATTACAGGACTCGAAGTGGCACGAGTCGTCGTTGCGCTATTATTGTTGAATAAATACCATTTTGTTTCCTTATCGTTTAGTGAGATAGAAACCTTAACAATCGCTCCCTTCCCTTTGCGCGTAGCTTTTTCTCCTGCTGAGACAATTATTTCAGTTCCGGGAATAATGATTCCAGAATCATCAAGTGCAGCAAACGAAACAGAACCCTCTGTTACTTCGAGAATTGTTGTATCGCCTAAATACCACACACCAAATGCCGTCCCGCGAACAACGGCAACAGCATTCGATGTTTTAATTTCATAAAATTCTCCTTTATCTAAAACTTTTTCAAGGCGTGACCAGATAGCTCCCGCAAGGAGTCCAATTGATGTTTTGTTCTGATTATCTACCCTAGAACTATCAGTAAGAACAATTTTAGTATTGTAGTCGAGGAGAGTTTTGTGTGCTGCTTCAGATTCGATGAGAGCTCTGCCGACATCCGAAGTCTTCACGGTAGCTCCGACACTGGTCGATGCGGATGTCGGCACTGTTTCAAATTGAGATTTCTCAACACCCTTGAGAAACACATCATGATTAAGTGCGGTAACGATAATCGGAAGTGTCGTCGTTGATTGCTCCGCTGATTTTACATCCCCTCTTAAAACAGTCTCCGTTTGAGGTTTATCTAAGAAATATAAGCCACCAATTAACACTAATACAAGAAGGATAATAATTGATATATAGCACTTTTTTGTCATATAGACATTATATATCGCGACCACTTACTATGCTATTTTATGCACTAACTTGTCTACCAGGCCACCATTTCCACCAATACCCAACTATCGTATCCCCGTATCAATATCGATACTAACCGTCACCGTTTTGCCATTTGTTATATGGACAGTCGCTGGTGCACCTCGCACTCCCCCGACTGCTTGATGCTCAACATCGACAATATATGTTGCTGTGGGAAATGTGGCGGAGAATTTTCCCTGCGCGTCAGGAGTGAGAGTTTTGATCAGTTTAGATTTATCTGCATTATAGACATGTATTGGATGCGCGGCATACATTTCTGGTGTTGGGCTACAAGGATGATCAATTCGCTCAACAGGACAAATAGGGCCGATGGTCATGGTGCCTTGAAGTACTCCGCTCCCTTGTGTCACATGTGTAGGACATACTGCAAATGAGCATTGAGGTCCCGTGCGTGCAACATAGCTTCCATTGGGACATTCCTTTGCATCCTGTGTGCAGACCTCTGCTGTGGTAGTTGTCGAGATAACTGGAGGCAAAGCTACAGGGCTGTTGGCAGGTGGAGTCACGGGCCACACACTGATACCTATCAAAACTGCAATTATTGCTACAAGGATAATCCCAAGAATATATGTGCTTTTTATCATAGCTTTATGATACCACGCCATGCAATTGCCAATTTGTTTCTGTGGTAAAATACCTCCTATGATAACGTCCTTATTTTTCATCTTTGCAGCGAAATATCTTTTCATATTGAGCTTTATTGTTGCGGGCATTTACTTTTTGTTGCAACCGCGAAGCATTCAAAAAAGAATCGTGATCTTTTCAACCATATCACTAGTGCTCATTTATTTATTTGCTACAACAGCAGGACATCTCTACAATAATCCGAGGCCTTTTGTCGTGGACAACTTTACTCCTCTTATTCCACACGCACCGGATAACGGATTTCCTTCGGATCATGTTCTATTGGTTTCTGCCATTGCCGCAGTCTTCACGTATTTTGGCACTCGACGAATAATTATTTCCCTGTGGGTGATCGTGGCCCTCGTTGCCATAGGCCGAGTGTTTGTCGGAGTACATCATCCAATTGATGTCATTGCGAGCATTCTCATTTCCCTTCTTGCCACGTATCTCACTCACATATTTTTTATATATTATGGCCAGTGTAAAACATAAGCATAGATATACTGGCCTAATCACTTGTCACCCCTTCACCTTCAGCATACCTTGGATTAGTCTGTAAAATAATTTACCACGAGATTTTGAGGTACGTCTGTTAAAT
>JAYTSY010000015.1:0-8091 GCA_043745355.1 bacterium | reverse complement strand
TGACTAACTTTACCTTCGACTGGTCGTCAATTGCCGCAGTTTTTCCTGAACTTCCAGCTTCTCTTCTTCCAGGCACTTCGCCTCGCTGAAGAACTTGTATTGTTGAAGCAATAGTTCGTGGCGCTTGAGAAACCAGGCGGCCTCGGAACCAGCAAAGCATGCCTCATCGAGGTTCCTGACCCGACGATCCTTCTTTACGAAATGTTTGTATGCCTTCAACTCTCCGCGCAGAGCGATATCTTTCAACTTGGCGATCGTCACCTTGTCGAGCTTTAACCAGTATTTCGCGAGGATGTCGAGCCGACCGGCCTCGCAAAGGACTTCCACCATCCAGGGTTTCGCGCTGTCGATTTTTTGCCGGATGTGTTCGTTCCCTGATCTTACAGTAGCTTGGGCTGTCGCGTTCATATAGGTTCGTATTTCCACCTCCTCCCACCTCCACAGGAATTGAGCCATCTTCAGCAGGAATCCGAGTGCTGTCTTCTCCTGATGTGAGGGCTCGTCGCGATGGAGCCGGAGGTTGCGGATTCGAACATCAGTTCTATCATTTGTGGGCTGCTCAGCTCGGAAGAAGTGCATGATCACAGGGAAGAGTTCCGTAATGAGGATGTTCTCCCAATAGATTCGGTGAGCGTCGTCTCCTCGGTCATCATTGTCGATTCGAGGTTGCAGCTCTGCCCTGAATAAATTCTGGTAGAGCGAGCCGAAGGCTTTGGTTGCGACCATTTGGCGCAAGTCTTGCACTGTCTTACTGATGCAGTTTCCATGCGCATCAAAGCCGACGTCGAATTGGAATGAATGGTCCTCTTCTTCACCACTGAGGCCGAAGGAGCTCATCCAGCTATCGCCCAAACCGAAATAAAAGATGAGGCGGTCCTGCTCAGTATATTCCTTTTCGCCATATTTGCGGCGGGAGTTCACGGGGACATTAAAGCCGACATGTAGCAGGCCGAGCATTTCTTCGATGACGGTTGCTTTTTGCCAGTGTTCGAGCCATTCCGCCCAATTGAAAATGGGACGGATGGGCCTTGAGAAGAGGTCGTGAATGGCCTCGGGGGTGGTATTTTCGTTGTTCATGTGCTGTCGTGTTGGGTTATGCCTCGTACTATGACGAGACGGGTCTACTTGTCTATCCGAAACATATGCTTTTTAACTTAAAAGTCAATATTTATCGCCTCAAATGTTGACGCAGCTTCTCTCCGGATATATATTTAAGCTCTGGTAGGGACGGAGTTTTGAAAAATCGCCATCAAGGGCGATTTTTCATTTTCATATTTCATATATTATTTAGTATTTTTTGAGCGCTATTTAATGTGCATTTATATAAAATATCTGATGACAGAGATTGGTAACCTCATGTCATGGGGGTGCCTATAATAGGAACTCCGTCCCTACCAG
Source organism: bacterium (assembly GCA_043745355.1). GTDB lineage: Bacteria > Patescibacteriota > Minisyncoccia > Phycocordibacterales > CAIZLB01 > JBDKLC01. Next base: position 6,693 of record JAYTSY010000015.1, on the reverse strand, counting down.
ACGGAGCAAGCGGGTTTAATTCCCGTCACCTCCACATAAACAAAAACACATTGCCACGTCGCGATGTGTTTTTGTTTATATTGTGTACAATACCCTTATGCAACGTCTCGAACTTGATCCAAATAAGCTCCACCATGCATATGTCATCGTCTCAAACAGCACCACTGCGGTAGAGGACTTTGTCAGTATGGAGATGAAAATCCCATATCGAGGTAATCCAGATGTATATGTGGGTGAATACGCATCCATCGGTATTGATGATCTCGCGGATCTCACCGCCATGCACCAGAGAGTTCCAATGGGTCCAAAGAAGGTGATTGTTATCTCGACAAACAGCATTACACAGCAGGCACAAAATAGTCTCCTCAAGATGATCGAGGAACCAACAGCTAATACACACTTTTTTATAATCCTCCCGACTGCATCCGTACTACTTCCTACTGTCTTATCTCGAGTTCATGTTATCGAGCTTGATACAGGTGAGATATTTGCGAACGAAAAGGAAGTAAAAGAATTTGTTGCAGCTGATATGGGCAAACGTCTGGATATCGTAAAAAGCATGATGGGAGATCTGGAAAAGGAGCGGATAAGTAAGGAAACTCTCTTTCAGTTTGTAGCGGGCATTGAGAAAATGATGCATGAGAATAAAACAGTTGAGGCGTACCCTGTAGTGCTAAAGGTGAATGACTACATGCGTGATCCGTCATCCTCGATCAAGATGCTACTTGAATACTTGGCACTTCGACTTCCTCGTAAAATGTGATAAAATCACCACATATGGCATACAATTTTTCATCATACAACGCAAAAACAAAAGAAACCGAAAGCTGGCTTGTTAAGGAATTGGCAGCAATACGTACTGGTCGCGCATCGACAGCATTTCTCGACGGGGTGCGAGTTGAATCATATGGCACAGAAATGCCTATTTCATCTGTAGCGAGCATTACCACAGAGGATGCAAAATGCATCAGGATCGCACCCTGGGATGCATCACAGACTCAGGCCATCGAAAAGGCGATTAGTGCTGCAAGTCTCGGAGTTTCAGTCTCAGTGGATGACAAAGGTGTGCGAGTTATTTTTCCCGAGCTCACTGGAGAGCGACGCGAGCAGCTCATCAAAGTTGCAAAAGAAAAGTTGGAGGATGCACGAGTAGCACTCAGACGAGAGCGCAGTGTCGTATCTGACGATTTGAATACAAAAAAGAAAGATGGAACTATGAGCGAAGATGATGTTACAAGGTCAAAGACAGAAATGGAAAAGATAACACAAGAGGCATCAATGAAACTTGAGGCATTGTTTGATAAAAAAGAAAAAGAAATAACCTTATAACTAACCACCACAACGCATGGCAACAACCATTATCTTCCTCATAGTTCTCACTATATTGGTCTTTGTTCATGAGTTGGGACATTTTCTCGCCGCTCGTATGTTTGGAATTCGAGTAGATGAATTTGCTATCGGTTTCCCACCTCGTATTTTTAGTTGGATGTGGGGCAAGACGCGTTATGCTATCAACCTACTGCCACTCGGTGGATACGTACGTATTCACGGCGAACATCCTGATGATGAGGTATCTACGGACAGCATTCTCTCGAAACCTCGTTGGCAGCAGGCCGTAGTCCTTGTTGCGGGTGTTACTTTTAATATTATTTTTGCATGGCTTTTATTGTCATCGTCGCTCGCTATCGGGACGCGCTCAGCTACTGACGGGTTCCCACCAGAAAATATACGCGACCGCTCAGTGATGATTGACTTTGTGGGCGCTGGTTCTCCTGCGGACAAAGCAGGAATCAAGCCTGGTGATGAACTCGTGACCGTTTCAGACTCACGAGCCACACTTTCATCGAGCACGCTTACTATCGCAAGCGTTCAAAATCTCATTGCTTCGAGTAGTTTGCTTGCAGTGACGTACAAGGAAAATAATCAGACAAAGACGACAACAATCACTCCGACCGATGGAATTGTCGCTGGAAAAAAAGCTATTGGTATTTCCATGACAGAATCCGGCATAGTACAAGTGAATCCGTTCAAAGCGCTTTATTATGGCGCGATCGAAACATATAATCTTTCGATCTCAATCTCGAGTGGGCTCGCACAATTCATTGGAAATATATTTACTGGTCACGCCAACTTCAAAGACGTCAGTGGGCCGGTCGGTATCGCGGGTATCGTCGGTAAAGCCTCTCAAATGGGCTTCTCATATCTTGTCACTATCACGGCCATCATTTCGGTAAACCTTGCGGCAATTAACCTCGTACCATTCCCAGCACTTGATGGAGGACGCTTGGTGGTGGTTGCTATCGAGGGAATTATCAGACGGCCCCTCAAGGCGAGCATTGTAAACGGGCTTAACATTGCTGGATTTGTACTGCTTATTACACTTATGATTTTGGTGACGTATAAGGATGTGGCGAAGTTATTTCATCATTAAAAGCGCACTGATATGTCAATTCACGAATTTGCAAAATATGCTCCCGAGAACACTCCGCTTACTGTTGAAACAGAAAGTAAGTTTTTAAAACTTCGTCTGCAAATTCAGGCCGACTTTATGAGAGAGTATGGTGATGAGATAGTACGAAAAAAGAATATTAAACCTGAAGATGACACGACTCTTTTTAGAGATGACATATATATGGAGTGGGCAGAAAAGTATTCTAAAAAGTTTGGAGGAATTTTTCACCGACTTATCATTTCCAATCCACATTTACTTGAGGACATTACGAATATTCCAGATGCGATCTATGAAGAGATCAAATTGGAGCTTTACCATGATGATGAAAAGGTAGTACCTGATGAGTATATTGATGAGGAGGGAATGAAGGAAGCTGCTTGACAGTCATATACCAAAGTATATACTTTGGTATATGAATACAAAAACAATTCTCAACCTAAAGACTGATAAAAAACTTAAAAACGAAGCTCAGAAGATCGCAGAAGAGATAGGTCTTTCGTTGAGTGCTATTCTCAATTCATTTTTGAGACAGTTTGTTCTGGATAAAGAAGTGACCTTTTCCTCGAAAAAGTATCGGATGACTGACTATCTAGAAGGAGTTGTTCAAGATGCTCGATCTGAATATAAAAAGGGCGAGAGTAACGGTCCTTTTAAATCAGTTGACGACTTTATGACAAGTTTGGATAAATAATCTTGTTTCCGATGAATATATTTTATTCAAAGCTTTTTAAGAAGCAGTATAAAAAGCAGAGTCACAAGATCCAATTTGAATTTTCTGGAAGAGTGAAGCTTTATCTTGAAAATTCTACATCTTCAAAGCTAAATGTACATAAATTGCATGGCAAGTACATCGGTTTATGGAGTATCAATATAAGTGGTGATGTGAGGGCAATCGTAGACCGTTCTGTTAGTGGAGACTTACATTTTATTGAAATAGGAAGTCATTCCAAGCTCTATTCCTAGTAGTTGTATATACCCCTATTTTCCTATAAAATACGGGAACTATGCGTCAAACCCATCTCTTTACAAAGACTCGCCGCGAAGCTCCAAAGGACGAAACCGCCAAGAACGCACAGCTCCTCATTCGGGCAGGATTCATTCAAAAAATGCAGGCGGGTGTGTATTCGTTCCTGCCATTGGGGGAGCGTGTGATTGAAAAAATTAAAACTATTGTCCGTGAAGAGATGAATGGTATTGGCGGACAAGAAGTTTCTCTTGCGGCTTTGCAAGAAAAAGAACTCTGGCAAAAGACCGGCAGATGGGATGATGCCGTGGTTGATAATTGGTTTAAGACAAAATTAAAAAATGATACTGAAGTTGGACTCGCATTTTCTCATGAAGAACCTCTGACATTATTATTGAAAGATCATTTGCGATCATTTCGTGATTTACCCGTATATATATATCAATTTCAAACAAAATTTCGTAACGAAAAGCGGGCAAAGAGCGGTATTTTGCGAGGACGAGAATTTTTGATGAAGGATTTATATTCGTTTTCAAAAACAGAAGATGGTCGCGCCTTATTTTATGAAAAGGCTAAAGAGGCATACTTACGAATTTTTGAGCGTGCAGGCGTCGGTGAGAAAACATATGTAACTTTTGCATCAGGTGGATCATTTGCTCCTTTTTCAGATGAGTTCCAATTGCTCACAGATGCAGGGGAGGACACTATCTATATAGACAAAAAGAAGAAGATGGCTGTAAATCATGAGGTTTATACAGACGAAGTAATGTCCATGCTTAATCTCAAAAAAGAAGACATGGAAGAAGTGAAAGGATTAGAGATTGGAAACATCTTTAATTTGGGAACAAAGTATTCAGAACCCCTCGGTTTAAATTTTCAAGATGAGGACGGAGGAATGAAACCAGTTATCATGGGATGCTACGGAATTGGAATTCCGCGGCTTATGGGAGGAATAGTTGAAGTATGTTCAGATGACAAAGGTATTATATGGCCGCGCTCCGTTTCGCCATTTGAAGTGCATCTCATTCTCGTATCAAACAGCGACGATGCGGTGGCGCGGGCAGAGCGTATATATCGAACACTCGAGGAGGCCGGGATTGAAGTATTGTTTGACGATCGCGATGCACGAGCAGGAGAAAAATTTGCGGATGCTGATTTGATTGGAATTCCTACACGTATTATTGTGAGCGACAAAAATACTGCAGGGCCGGATGGTAGCATGTTGCTTGAATTCAAGGACCGCAAAAGCGGAGAAGTCACCCATGTCGCAGAATCTGAAATACTTATAAAACTTGAGACACTTGCTCAAGCTGAAATTAAATAATAATTCTCTGAATGTTTAAATCACTCCGAAACAAATTTCTTAAAATGACCTCGAATAATATTGGTATCGATCTCGGTACCGCTAACACGCTCGTCTATATGGCAGGGCAAGGAGTTGTCATCAATGAGCCATCTGTAGTCGCGCTCAATCAAAAGACAGGACGAGTAGTTGCTGTCGGAATGCAGGCCAAGAACATGATCGGTCGCACACCGGGACACATCGTCGCAGTCCGACCACTTGTTGAAGGTGTCATTTCTGATTTCGAAGTGACAGAGGAAATGCTTTCATATCTCATCAAAAAAGCAGAGGGAATGTCTAAAAAGATGCTGGGGCCGCGCGTCGTCATTGGGGTGCCATTTGGCGTCACCAATGTCGAACGACGCGCGGTTCGTGATGCAGCAAAAAACGCCGGGGCTCGCGAGGTGCACATTGTCGAGGAACCAATGTCTGCAGCTATCGGTATCCGTCTACCTGTGCGCGAAGCGACAGGTAGCATGATCATTGATATCGGCGGAGGTACTACTGATATTGCAGTTATCTCACTCGGCGGAATCGTGCGTGCAAAAAATCTCAAAGTTGCAGGTGACAAATTTAATTCTGATATCATTTCATACATTCGGAACGAATTTAAAATATTAATCGGCGAAAAAACTGCAGAGGATATCAAAATTTCACTCGCTAGTATTGTACCTTGTCAGCCTGCGCTTGAAGCTGCTATTCGCGGCCGGGATCTCGTCACAGGATTGCCACGGGAAGTAATTGTTACTGATGCTGATGTTCGTGAAGCGATCGGACCATCTATAGACACGTTGCTCGAGTCGGTCAAAGAAGTACTTGAGACCACTCCTCCTGAAATCCTCTCAGACATCATGCGAAACGGCATTCATCTGACGGGAGGGGGTGCGATGATTCGCGGGCTTCCAGAGGTCCTCTCTGAACACATCGGCATTGCCGTACAAGTGGCACAGGACCCACTCACTGCCGTCGCCCGCGGCGCCGGTATCATTCTCGAAGATCTTCCCGTTTATTACGATATGCTAATTCAAAACGAAGATGAACTACCGGGAGCGCGATAGACAATTCAATTTGGCACCAAAGAAACGCAAGGATGGGTTTGGGGTCTTTCAGGTTGCCGTCATTGTCATCATCGTAGCAGTCATTTGGCTCGTGCTTCGATTTTTTGGCGGATCGATTGCTGATATGTATTACGGATTGAAGTATTCACTTCTCGGAACGAGTGGTCCGGTGGTAACCGGGAATACCGATAATGCATTACTCATCGCTTTTGAAACAGAAAATGATCAACTCAAAGAATTGCTTGGACGTGGTGGCAATAAACAAAAATTCACTATTGCTGCAGTTCTGGTTCGACCACCTCAGACACCATATGATTCAATAGTCATTGATGTTGGGAGTACGATGGGACTTTCAGTCGGCGATATTGTATACGCCGAAATGGACTATGCTATCGGCAAGGTGGCTTCTGTTTCAGGCACACATGCTGTTATCACCTTGTTTTCATCATCAGGACAAAAAGAAGATGTACTTGTTGGTTCATCAACAACAGCAGTTTTAGCCGAGGGTCGTGGTGGGGGAAATTTTTACATTAAAATGCCACGAAACATTGTGGTGAAGCCAGGCGATCCTATTGTATGGCCTGATATTGGGACAATACTGCTCGGCGTAGTGAGTGTGGTTGATTCGGGGAATGGCGAGGCCTACGCAAATGTGTATTTTAAAAGTCCCGTAAATATTCAGTCCTTAAGATATGTTCAATTTAAAACGAATACTCGTTGATCTCGCAATAATTGCATCACTCATATTCCTCCCGTGGTGGGTGGGATGTTTGATCGCCATTATAGCCGTATGGATTTTTGATTTTTACGAAATTATTTTGGTGGGGGCATTTATAGATACGGTGTATTTTAGCAGGGGATATTTTCATGTGGGAGG
>JAYTSY010000014.1:0-8393 GCA_043745355.1 bacterium | reverse complement strand
TCGACTCAACAATCGCGAGCGTAAACGTCTCAAATTCCAAACCCCTACATCTCAATTCTTCAAATCTTAAGTGATGCAATTAGAGTGCAAACTTACTCTTGTGTTGAGCTATTTTTTAGGATAAATAAATTTTATTTCTTATTCCCAGCGATTTCCTTGACGAATGCCACAATGTCCAAAATATCTTGCCAAACTAGTTTCAAAATGTCTCGTATATAAATTGCAAAGTTCTTGACCCATTCTTGCTGTAAAAGTGACTTGAGGTCAATGCCAAGTAGGTGAAGCAGGACGAGTGAGATAATAACGACAACAATTATTTCAACTATACCCCCCTGCCCTGTTTTAAGTTTTTTATTCATGAGCCTCGATTGTGTGAGATTTATTTTATAAATTGATTGTACCATAGTGCAAACATGAGGAGAATATATATTTTTCGTGAATGATCTGCAGACCCACTCGCGTGCTGCGCCGCGAGCTCATTTATATAATTCATATCCATTACATCAGTTATATATGAATTGTTTCGAATGATGCGCATAACTTCATCAGGACGCTCGCGCAACCAGTGTTTGATGGGTGTTGGAAAGCCAAGTTTTTTACGATCAGCCGTTTCTTGAGGCAATACAGATTCAAACGCCTTGCGTAGAATGTATTTTGTTTTGCCGTCTTTATATTTGAGATCATCAGGAATTGTTTCTGACAAATTGGCAACTTCAATATCGAGAAATGGCACGCGGAGTTCAAGCGAATGGGCCATGGTCATCTTGTCCGCTTTGGCCAAAATATCTCCGGGAAGCCAGTAGTTGAGATCAATGTACTGCATTTTACGTGAGTCAGGTTCATTTGCGACTTTATTGTAGGAGTCAGCAAGAGAAATGGCCGACGGTCTCTTCCCTATCGCCCCATGATCAGATCCTTTCCACAGTCGCTCTTGTTCGGTATGTTTGAAGATGTATGCATTACCGATGTATCGATCACGAATATTTGTGAGTGCACGGCTCAAATAATTTTTGCCAAAAAAATTGAATGGTAACTGTGTAAGCGGTCGAATGAATATATTCTGAATAAGCTTCGGAAGGATTGCTATCGGTCGCAACGCAAATGGCTCGCGATATATATTGTACCCGCCAAATAATTCATCCGAACCCTCACCTGAAAGGACGACTTTCACTTTTTTGCGTGCTTCTCGGGACAGAAAATATAATGCGACGGCCGATGGATCAGCGACTGGTTCATCGAAGTGCCAAGCAATTTTGGGTAATTCTTTGAAGTATTCATCAAATGAGATGGTGATTTCTTGATGATCCGTGCCGAGCTTATCCGCCACGACTTTAGCCTCAGTATGCTCACTTACTTTATCAAAGCCAATGGTAAATGTGGAAACGGGCCCTACACCGGCACGTTGACGCAGTTCTTGGACGAGGGTGACAATAATTGCACTATCTATGCCGCCAGAAAGAAAAGCACCGACGGGCACATCACTAATCATGTGGTGTGCGACAGAATCCTCGATTGTTTTTTTTATATTATCAGCGAGCGTCTTTTCTGCAATTTGATTTGAGTTTGAATTCGGTGAGAATTCATACTGCCAATATTTCTCAATTTTGAAACTGCCATTGCGTAAGTCGACGGTCATGAAATGTCCCGGTGCCAATCTAAAAATATCCTTGAACATCGTCTCTTCAAGTGGATTGTATTGAAAAGCAAGATAATTATAGACTGCTTCGTCGTTGACCCGAGGCGAGTAGCCCGGATCTTTCAGGATACTTTTTATTTCAGAGCCAAAAGAGACAATACGCCCATCCTGCACACGATAATAGATAGGCTTAATACCGAAATAATCGCGAGCAATAAATAATTGCCAATTCTTTTTGTCATAAATGCAAAAGCCAAACATACCACGCAACTTGGTGAGCATTGCCGTGCCGTATTGCTCATAGAGATGGACGAGGCCCTCAGTGTCACTGTGAGTTTTGAATGTATGGCCGGCTTTTTCGAGCTCGGGTTGCAGTTCTTTGTAATTATAAATTTCTCCGTTAAAAACAACTGTCACAGTGTCGTCTTCATTGGAGATAGGTTGTTTGCCGCCTCCAATATCAATAATGGAGAGGCGGCGCATCCCAAACGCAAAATCGTCCTCAATAAGGATTCCCTGATCATCTGGTCCTCGATGAATAATCTCATCCACCATCCGCTGGATCGCGTCCTTTGTGATATCACGTTTACCAATAATGCCTGCAATTCCGCACATAATAATTTAAGGTTTTGGAAAGTATACCATAGGGTCAAGATAGCCTTCGATTGGAGCAATTGGCATTGTGTAAGTCTTTCCTAGACATGATGCACTGGCTCTGTTTTGAATGCTCACAGCATCAGAAGCATAGGCGCTAATATGGAGGTGTGGCCCTGTCGAATAGCCTGTACTGCCCGTATAACCGATTATATCGCCGGTATTAACGCGTTGCCCTCCTTGAGCGCTTATGACTGATAAATGGCCGTAAATCGTTGACAATCCATTGTCATGCTTAATAAATACCCATCGTCCAAAAGAGGCCTTCGGGCAAGTAACATCGGTATCTCCAGTCCCTAAAACTGTACCCGAAAGTACTGCTTTTGCGGGCGTACCGATACCCGCTCCAAAGTCCACGCCATTGTGTGACCCGGAGACATAGAGACGAGCTGAAGCTGAGGTTTTGCCGAAAAGTTGGGTAATTTTTACATTATCCACAGGCCAAGAAAATACCGCAGTTCCAGGTCTCGGAAGACTCGAAGGATTGAGCGTATATTTTAATTGGGATTCATACTCAAATAATTCTTTTTCGAATGCAGCTTTCTTTGCTTGATTGTCAGCAAGGATTTGTTGGTAGGTTTTCTTTTTATCCTGTGTGGCCAGAAGCGCTTTTGTTTGTTCAGCTTTGTTGTACTCAACAACTTTCTTTTTGTCAGACAGCTCAGTCTGAAATTTAATAAGAGTATCTTTTTTGACAAGTTTAATATCTTGTGAAGTTTTCAAATTCTTTTTCTCCAAAGACAGATCAGAAATACTTTTGCTGATACTCAAATTGAATTGATGAAGTTGGTCAATCTGATTGAGTATTGATGAGAATGTTTTTTCTGAAAGAAAGACATTTGCAAGACCTCTATCGTCTACTCGATTGACCTCATTGAGGCTTGATTCGATGGCATTTTTAAGAGATTCAATTTTGTTTTCTGATATCGAAATTTGGCCGTCGAGACTTTTTATGTCCAGTGAGGTCTTGTCAATTTCAGCTTTGGTTTTTGTGATGTCTAGTTCAAGTTTCTTTTGGTTTTGTTTAAGGCTCGTTATGATCTCACTGAGACTTCTGGCTTCAGCTGATGTTTTGTCAGTTAGCTCGGAATATTGCTGAATCTTTGCGTCTAAGTCTTGGATGAGCTTTTGTTGATCAGCAATTTTTTGCTGGAGTTCTTCTGCTGTGGCGGCGACTGCGTGTATCGGACTTACGTACGCAAAAAGCGCCGCCGCCACAGTGACGGTCATTAAAATCGAAATAATTTTTTTACCTGAAAATCTCACAATGATATTCTAACATCTTTTCCGACAAGATTTATGAAGATTTAGAGTTATTATTTCGAATAGTAACCATGTCTATGCAATCAATTTAGCTGCATTGCTCAACCTTGTCTCGGTCTCAGTTTTTCCTAAAATATATGCCATGGTAAAAGGGTCGGGAGACTTCTCTTTTCCAGAAAGTGCCACGCGCATTGCCCACAGCACTAGTCCCCTACCCTGTTCTTCCGCAAATGGCCAAATCGCTTCTTTGATTGATTTTGCTGTCCAAGTTTCGATCTTGGATAGTGTACCAATGACTGTTTCCAAAATCGACTTCACACCAGAAAGAGTTGCGTCTTCCTTACCTTTTCTCATTTTGGGAGCACAAAGAAGCATTTCAACTGGGTACTCATTTTGCATAAAAAAAGCGTTGAGGTCATTTAAAATATTTTCCTCTTTTAATTCACCGAAATAGGATAAGCGATCGCGCAGGGTCGGTAATGCTCGATCAAAAATTTCATCAAAATTTTCAGTTTTCTTTAACTCTGTAGACACGAAGTTGAGCGCGTGTTTTTTATACTCACTTATTTCGAGCTTTAACATATACTCCCTATTCATCCACTTGAGCTTTGCATCGTCAAAAATGGCACTCGCCTTTTGTACTTTGCTGAGATCAAATAGGCCGATTATTTCCTCTCGTGTCATCACTTCCCTGTCATCGGAGGGATGCCATCCGAGAAGCGTCAAAAAATTGATCATCGCATCAGGTAAATATCCCATGTCTCTATAATGTGTTGGCGACAAGGCACCTTTACGGGCTGACATTTTTGTCTTGTCAGGGCTCATGAGAAGCGAGAGGTGGGCATATTCTGGTGTAGGAGCTCCAATTGCGCGCTGAATAAGTATTTGTCTAGGAGTGTTTGAAATATGATCCTCACCTCGAAGTACATGCGTTACTCCCTCCTCGAAATCATCAACTACGACCGCAAGGTGAAAGAGCGGCTCGTCAATGTTTTTTGCAATAACAAAATCCCCGAGATCAGTGACATCTACTTCGATAGTTCCACGAATCATGTCGTTGAAAGAAACTTTTTCTTTTGGATTTTTGAATCGCACTAACTGATTGATTTTGCCACTACCATCTTTTGCTTCTTCAGGAGAGATGTACGCGGTGCCCTCGTCAATCATTTTCATAAGGAATTTTTTATGAGAATCAAGGTTTTCGCTCTGAATGAATTTTTGATCAAATGGAATATTCAGCCACGCAAGGGTATCAAAGATATTTTCTTCAAACTCTTTTTTATTACGTGCTTTATCTGTATCTTCTACACGAATTATGAATGAGCCACCGTGTTGCATCGCAAACAAATAAGAAAACCACGCGGTGCGATAATTGCCCGCATGCTTAAAGCCGGTTGGAGATGGTGCAAAGCGGGTGACGACAGTATTAGTTTTTTTCATGAGATAATGCAATTTTCAAAATTTCTGCTGCAATGAGCTTGGCTGAATCTTCGCGGGCGAACTTTTTGGCTGCAGCCTTCATATGATCACTCACTTTCTGATCGCTGAGGATTCGCTCTACTTCGTTGATAATAATTTCAGGACTAAGATTAGCTTCTTCGATGACTATTGCCGCACCTTCTCTTGCATAGTTATAAGAATTTTTTCGCTGGTGATCGCCATTTGTTTCAGAAATAGGGATGAGGATGCTCGGCACTCCCCACAAAGCAATCTCAAAGATGGTCGATCCGCCGCGTGAAATTACAATGTTTGCCGCTCCAGCACACATACGCATAGCGAGCGTTGTGAGATAATCAAATGCTTTGTATCGTCCAGTGAACTTATTATTTTCGAGTATGATGGCGGCAGTACGCTTAACTTCTTCCAGATGCTTCTTGCCAGTCTGATGAATGATCTGAAATTTCTCAACAAGCACTGGTAATGCTGTAAGTACAGCGTCATTAATAGCCTGAGCTCCTTGTGATCCACCGAGAATGAGAACTACGGGAATATCTTTTTCAAGCCCTAGATACTCAGATGCGCCAGTCGTGAGTGGCTCACGAATTTCTTTACGAACAGGGTTTCCCGTGTATGCCACTTTGCTATTGTCAAAAAAAGCTGCAGCTTCTTTGTATGACACAGCTATTCTTTTGGCAAATTTACCTGCCCATGCACTCACTCGTCCAGGAACACTATCTGATTCATGAATGATGACAGGAATGCCGAGAAGACGCGCTGCAAAAAGTGCAGGAAAACTCACATATCCACCTTTTGCAAAAACAACATCGGGGAATATAAAATACATCTTGACAATAGCGACACAAACACCAATTCCCATTTTGACAACATCAACAGCATTTCTGATGATGTTAAATCCTTTTGGGTTCACGCGTCGCTTACCTGCAGTGACAGGTATGAATCTGATGTCACGATCAAAAAGCTCGCGTGAATTGTAACTCTCAGGTGCCATGAAATAGAGTTCGGGGTCGAGGATTTTTTCTGCTCGGGCAATATTTCGTATTTCTTCCGCAACGGCAATTATTGGGTAAAAATGTCCTCCACTCCCGCCCCCTGTCAGCAAGATTTTCATAGAATATACTATAGCACAGTATAGGCCACCAAACGGCTAGTCTCGGGGCTTTTTTAGTTGATACCTTGATATGTTGAGAATAATACCTACTGACGCTAGGGCAAAAAACATAGCCGTACCCCCGTGACTAATAAAGAGAAGTGGTGTACCTGAAAGGGGCGTAATAGCAAGCATGGCGGCAATATTGAAGAATGACTGGGAAATGATCAAAATAATAATGCCCACCACCATAAGCGCTGAGAATGTATCGGGCGCGCGAGTCGCAATACGGAAGCCACGAAAAGCAAAAGCTAAATATAATAAGATGATTGAAACTGATCCCAGCAGCCCGAACTCCTCCGAGGCAACGGCAAATATAGAATCTCCAATTGGCTCAGGTAAGAAATTAAATTTTTGAATGCTTTGCCCAAACCCGCGCCCAAATATTCCGCCCGAGCCGATCGCAATGAGTGATTGTTGGATCTGGTAACCACTTCCCGTCGGATCTGCGGCGGGGTTCATAAATGTCTGAACGCGTTGCATGAGATAGGGCCTCGCGAAGACGAGGCCGGTCAATGCAACAGCGCCGATCAAAACCATGATTGCCATGTCTCGCCACCTTCCTCCGGCCGTTATGAGCATCCCTACGCCAGCCAATATGATTACGAGAAATGTGTCAGTGTCAGGTTGAAGTAGTACGAGAACAGCTGTGGCTGACGCAAGCACTAAAAAAGGCAATGTTCCCCACTTGAAAGTACTTATTTTGTTTTTTACACCCGCGAGCCACGTTGCGAGATACATGACAAATCCAATTTTGTAGATCTCTGCTGGTTGTAAACTGAACGATCCGATGCTGATCCATCTGCGAGCGCCACCGTGAAAAAGGCCAATGTGTGGAATGAACACGAGAATCATCATAACTACTGAAATGAGGAAAAAATAAAATGAATATTTCTTCCAGAATGTATATGGAATTCGTGACGCGATATAAGCGGCAATGCTCCCCCCGAGAAGTCCAAGTATGACTTGATTAAATGTTACGGCGTTGAATTGACTGCCTCCACGAGCCAACAGCCCAAGCGAGGCAGAATAAAATATAAAAAAACCACCAACAAGTAATACGATAGTTATGAGAAGAAATACTTTGTCTACGCCAGCTGATTTTTTCATTTATTCGTTCGATTATATTACAAAATTGTTCTCCCTAAGAGTGCGATGACAGTGCCTAGAATTGCACATACTATAGAAATAATCCAGTAACGCATAGTCACTTTGTATGAAGGCCACCCGAGTGCTTCAAAATGATGATGCAGTGGCGCAACGAGGAACACTTTTTTTCCAAAATGCCGTTTAGAAAACATTTGTACACTGGATGAGAAAGAAGTGATAACAAGTGGAAATGCGATGAGCGGCAAGACGACTACTTGCTGAGTGAGGAACGCAACGACTGCAAGTGTCACAGTGAGTCCGAGCATTCCCGTCTCTCCGAGGTAGAATCTTGCAGGCGGAATATTGAACCATAAGAATGCAAGCAGTCCTCCAACGATCACTGCGCAGAACGCAGCAAGATCGATCTGATTTTGAGCAAATGCAATGAGCATATAAGCACTAAATGCAGAACTCATAACTCCCGCAGCTAATCCATCGATACCATCAATGATTGATCCAGAAAAAATGCCTACGACGACCGCCATAAAGAATGGTATGAAATAGATGCCCAGATTCAATGTACCTGAAAATGGAATATCAATACTCAATGTCTCAAGTTTGAAATAAAACCACCATGCACATACTGCACCTATTAGGAGAACGAATAATATGCGGAGGCTCCTTGAAATGCCTTCGCTGAGGTTCATACTTTTACCGTAGATTTGAAGCAGGTCATCCACTAACCCAATAAGCGAGGCAAAAATGAGCGTTGCAAGTGGTAACAACGTCTGATTTTTGCTCAGAAAGTTCATCTTGATAGTTGCTTCAGTTGGAAAAAAGAACGCAACGATTGCAAGCAATAGTATCACTGCAAGAACAGAAAGCCACACGAGCACACCTCCAATACGAGGCGTAGATACCTCCCCTTTCTCGTTATGAATCTTCATAAAGTCTACTGACATTGCCGCACTATTTGTGGTACTACGGGAAGATGACTTCCACATCTTGTGCTTATACATATACCCACTGAGGGCGGGGGTCATCGCTATTCCTATGATGAAGGCGGCGATAGCTGGAATCAGTATTTTGACGGCATCAAAAATCATATGTGCAGTATAGCATAGGGGTCTGACCCCTGTTTAT
>JAYTSY010000013.1:0-8695 GCA_043745355.1 bacterium | reverse complement strand
GTGCGCACCTTTTGCGCACACGGGCCCGGTTTTTCTATTTTCTTTTACTATGAAAATTCTTGTGTATCTCCTTAAGATGTTTATCAGTAATGTGTGTATAAATCTGAGTTGTCGTAATGTTCGCGTGGCCCAAAAGCATCTGAACTGAACGCAAATCTGCTCCATTTTGTAATAAATCAGTGGCAAAACTGTGCCGAATAACATGAGGGGTGACTTTTTTAGAAATACCTGCCTTAATCGCATAATATTTAACGAGTCGCTCGACTGAGCGGGGAGTCAGATCAAACAATCTATCGCTTGTGAGATCTTTTCGCTTTGATAAATATGATTTTACAGCTTCTTTTGCTTCACTAGAAAGAAACACCACGCGTACTTTTTCACCTTTTCCTCTCACTGAGAACTCATCCTTGGACAAATCAAGATCTCTAGGGAGGAAACAGAGTTCAGAGACACGAAGTCCTGTGGAAAAGAAAAGCTCTAATATGGCCTTATCTCTCAATTTTTTGTTTTCGTCATCCTCTGTATTAGGACCATTGAGTAGGCGTCCCAATTCTTCTGACGAAATGAGATCTAGTGAACGTTCGGGGGTCTTGGCAAGTTCGATTGTATCGCCAGGGATAGCTTTAATCTCCCTTTTTGCCAAATATTTGAGAAAAGAGCGCAGAGCAATCAAGTAATAGTTTTGCGTCTTCTTTTTGAGGGTCTCGTCGCGACCAGCAACAGTTCGAGCCACCCTGCGATTGAGCCAGAGTCGGTATTCTCTAATTGTGTCAGCTGTTATATCGGAAGGATCGTCTTTTTTGAGAAAAGTGAAGAAAAGATCAAGATATCGAGCATAATTATCAACTGTTTTGAGACTTCGACCCTTCTCAATCTCCACATGTTCGAGGTACTGGCGCTTGAGAGTTTGTAGGTTGTGCGACATTTGCCTAATTATACAGCAATACGGTAATAATGTAGCAACCCACACTCTCCAAAAGGGGCACGGCCTATCTCCCCCTTTTGGAGAGTGTGGGTTGCTACATTGCTAGTTTTCTGCTAGGATAGCAAAATCATGTTAACAAAGACAAAGAAGCAAAAGGCCATCAAAGCGGTCAAAATACACGATACAGACACAGGTTCTCCTGAGGTCCAGATTGCTATTATTAGCAAGAGAATCGAGGAATTGGCCTTACATCTCAAGAAGCACAACAAAGACAACCACTCACGACGTGGCCTTCTCCAGTTGGTTGCTGACCGACAGACTCATATGAAGTATCTAAAAAAGCACAATGTTGCTCGATACGACAAAATGGTTGAGAAGTTAGAAATGAAGAAAAAAGCATAAAGTAATATCGCTCCGACATTTATTGCTCGGAGCGAATTGCTTTTATGCAGGCTATGAGTCAAAATGGAGAAGCTTTCAATGGTAAGCATCTTTTTGATTTTTTGGAATAAAGCATGAAATTTTATTAAGTTCAGAATTTTTATATAAACAATTTAAAATATGACAGTTATTAAACACAAAGAGCAGCGGGTTGGTATTTTTATCGACACGCAAAACGTATATCACAGTGCTAAAAATCTCTATCATGCACGAGTAAATTTTGGGGCAATCATGAAAGAGGCCGTCGCAGGACGAGCATTGATTCGTGCGATCGCATATGTGATCACGACAGAAAGCGGTGAAGAAAAAAATTTCTTTGAAGCACTCGGGAAGCTCGGTATCGAAGCAAAAACTAAAAATTTACAAATATTTACTGGTGGAGCAAAAAAAGCAGATTGGGACGTCGGTCTTGCGGTAGATGCAATTAAACTAGCTCCAAAACTAGATACGGTAATTATTGTATCTGGTGATGGAGATTTTATTCCACTTGTTGAATACTTAAAGACAAATGAAGGATGCCAAGTTGAAGTAATTTCATTTGGAAAATCATCATCAGGTAAACTTCGAGAAGCGGCAGATGATTTCATAGACATGTGCGAGAATCCTCGAAAATATCTCATGAACCTTACGACAAAAAGAGGTGCGGGACCACAAGGTACATCGAGATTGGAAAGGGAAATGCCTGATGAAATAGAATAGAGTAGAGTAGTATAAAATAATAAACATGGAAGGATCCGACGAAACTCAAAAAAAATTCTCGTACCCGAATGCTGACAGGCCAATAAATGAGCCCTCTCCCGCTCTTGTGCACCCTTTAGTGCATCTTTCTGATGCGCTGAATCAAGAAAAAAATAAAAATCCTGATCAAACGGAACGAATTCATACTTTTCAAAGCGATGTCGCAGGCGCGGTAAAAAACGACAACGTTTCGATGATTAAAATCGCTTTGGCTGAAAAAAAGCGACAAGAAAAACAGGGAACATATGACGAGGTCGCTGAAAAAAGAAATTATAAGGGTATTATTATAGGCATTATTATAATTATCATATTGGGTGGTCTTGGTATTGGTGGATGGTATGTGTGGGGGATTATAAATAATGGATCGGCGCCGGCAACCAATGTAGTAAATGGTTTCGTGACATTGCCGGCGCCGATTGAAGCCGAGCAAAAAATAAGTATAGACGTCACCAATAAATATTCATCAGATATTGAAAAAAACATCCTGAATGAAAAAAATCTCCCTCTCGGTCTAGGATCAATCAAACAAATCATATTTACATCGAAAATCGGAACATCTACCTCCCAAGTAACATCGGCAGGATTCTTGAAAGCGATCACCGCAAGGATACCTGGACAACTTGAGCGTGCGCTCGATCCTAATTTCTTTTTTGGAATTTATTCATACACCCCGCATGATAGTTTTTTACTCTACAAAGTTGCTTCTTATGACAACGCCTACGCTGGCATGCTCGCCTGGGAACCATATATGCAAGAGGATCTCCGATCTGTAATTGTTAATAAAAAAATAATAACAGATGTTGCTTCATCGACAGCAACCACTTCAGTTGCAGCTGCATCACCTGAATCCTCAATATTTATTGACCGTGTAATCAACAACAAGGACGTACGATTGCTCTACAATACTGATGGTTCTATAAAACTTCTCTATTCATTTATAGATCAAAGCACTCTCATTATTACCTCCAGCGATAAATCTCTAAAAGAAGTTATTTTGCGACTTACTACAGGTAGAATCAGCCGCTAAACCCCTAACAATTAGGATAAACTTTAACTTTCCTTCATTTACCCTTAATGTCATATTTGATAGAATAACAACATGAATATTGATGCTCAAATTTTTAAGGTGAAATTATTAGATGAGAAAACTATACTGGAGCGCGAGCTCGGTGAAGTGGGAGTTGTTGATAGAACAAATCCCGCAGAATGGGATGCCGCTGAAAAGGCCCTGAGTGATGAAAACCCCTCAGACCGAACTGAAACAGCTGATGCCATCACTGAATATGAAGCAAACACGGCGGTTGTGAGCGTCCTAAACAAGCAACTCGGGGAGACAATTGCCGCCCTCGAGCGAATTGAAAATGGGGCATTTGGAATATGCCAAACGTGCAATCAACCTATTGAAATTGCAAGATTAAATGCTAATCCATCCGCACGAACCTGCATACTTCACATGAACGATCGAGTATAGACTTCTCCAAACACAACGCACAATGCGTTTCTCAAAATTACATACGGTCACAAACAATGGACTCCGCACGGAGACTATTGTGGTTGAAACTGACATAGGCAGAGGTTTGTATCATTTTTCGATTGTCGGATTACCTGATAAATCTGTAGAGGAATCTCGAGAGAGAATTTGTGCAGCTATCAAAAATAGTGGATATGACTCACCGAAAACAAAGCAGCACAAAATCACATCATCGCTCATCCCAGCACACATCAAGAAAGAAGGATCTTCTTTTGATTTACCACTTGCACTTTCGTATCTGCATGCGCTTTCACCCCTCACAAAAAGAGACTTAGATCAGTCAATGTTTATTGGTGAATTATCACTCAATGGAAAATTACACGCTGTCAAAGGCATTGAAAACCTCCTTATTCATGCGTGTAGAAATGGATTCAAAGAAATATTTATTCCCGAAAATCAAAAATATGAAGTGCGATTAATTGCATCAAAGTTTTCCGGTGTAAAAATATATCTTGCGTGCACACTTACGGACGTTGTTGAGCATCTAGGAGGAGCGATTGTTCTCAAAACACCAGAGAGGGGAGGTAAAGACAATCTGAATCTAAAAAATGAAACCTCTAGAAAAATATATCTTGCAGATATACAAGGACAAGAATTGGCAAAGAGAGCAACGATTATAGCCGCGGCCGGGAGACACAATCTGCTATTATCAGGTCCGCCCGGTAGCGGCAAAACATTGATCGCAAAAGCTTGCGCGGGTTTATTACCACCACTTACTGATGACGAGATGATAGAAACATCAGCTGTGTATGCAAGATCCGATAATCAAAAACACGCTTCCAGTCGAGCGCCCTTTCGGTCGCCGCACCATACCGCATCATACACGGCAATTATTGGTGGCGGAAACAAATCAGAACCTGGAGAAATCAGTCTTGCACACAACGGCATACTTTTCTTAGATGAGTTTCCTGAGTTTGATAGGCGCGTCGTAGAATCTTTACGACAGCCAATGGAAGATCGCGTTATAAGTATAGCGAGGTCAAGGCAGCGAGAAACATTACCTGCAAATACCATGATTATCGCCGCGTATAACCCATGTCCATGCGGCTTTCGAGGTTCATCAAAAGGGCATTGCTCTTGTACCGGCCTAGAAGTTAATAAATATGTTAAAAAAATATCTGGACCTATCCAAGATAGATTTGATCTTATTGCGTCAACACAAGACACAACCCTTGAAAATATTATTATGGGGAAAAAAGATCAAACGCAGATAAAGCGTACGTATGAGATCGAGAAAATGATAGTCCTAGCAAGAAAAATTCAAAAAGATAGATTTGAAAAGAATAATTGGCAGGGAAACACGAACAGCCAAATTCCCTTTGAAAAAATTTTGGAAACAATTGATATTGAACCTGAGAATGATCAGTTAATTAAAAATATATTTTCAAATCTTTCGCTTTCAATGAGGGGATTTCACCGCGTTTTACGTGTAGCTCGAACAATTGCCGATCTTGAAAGCTCTGCATGCATAAAAGCGCCTCATATCCTTGAGGCGCTTAGCTTTCGTCAAAAAGAATAATTTAGAATGGATTCACCCCTCCTCGAACCTCAAAATGGAGATGTACCCCTGTGGATTGTCCCGTGCTTCCCATTTTTCCGATTTCAAAACCTTGAGAGACATCGTCTCCTACTGCAACATCTACAGCGCTCATGTGTCCGTACAGCGTTTGCATTCCATTTGGGTGTTGGATTACGACGTAATTTCCATATCCACCATTCCATCCACCAAATTTACTAACGACGACTTTTCCGGATCCTGCGGCGAGAATTGGCGTACCGTATGAAGAGGCAAGATCCACTCCATTGTGTCCGTGAATACCTTGCGTTCGAATTCCTCCGATGATTGGTCGAGTGAAATATCCTTGCGAATTATTACCGGAACCACTCTTAGCAGTTGCAAAAGCTTTCTTTGGTGTTTTTATTGGTGCAACACCCTCTACAGACAACTCACCATCGGGAATAATAATTTCATCACCGACTGTTAATAGTGCACCACGCTCTAAACCATTAAAATCGGCAACATTATCGGCATCAGCTTTGAATTTTTTGCCCAAAATCTTGAGTGTGTCGCCTTTCTTGACTGTATATTTTACTCCAGTCACAGGTAGAATTACTAATAATTGACCGCGCGTTATAGGGTCGCCCTTTTTCATATCGTTTGCCCAAAGAATAGTGTTAACGGTAACATTAAACATTTTTGCAATTTGAGGGAGAGTATCTTCTGGATGAACGGTATACAAACTGATTTGGTCGGATACAGGGTAGTCTATTTCAACAGCATCCGTGCCTGTCGCGTTGCTGCGATTGACTACTGGGGTGTTATTTTCGTTACTAAGTGCCGCACCGCCTACTACATTTACATTAGCAATTTGTTTTTTTGGCTGAGGATTGCTATTTATTGGGGCTTCCAGAAGACTCATTTTTTGCGTATTTTGCTGCGGAATACTAATAGCAGGGGAAATTTCAGAAGAATTTCCCGCAAGGGCGCTAGAAACAAAAGAAACCATATCTGCATTTGCAAATAGCGGCAAGACGACAGCGAGAACTAAAGAGGTCGTCAAAACATATTTAACCGTCCGTTGAATCTCAAAAATAAAGTTGAAGTTAATACTAAATCTGAGTTTCGGGATTAATACGCGAGTATTAAGGCTGAATTAGGGAGTATCTTTCGGTGGTCTAATCTGTACCCTTTAATGATACCTTGAGGATATACACTGTCAATATTGTTATACATAGGTGTATAATGGCTAAATAAATCGCCTTTTTAAGGATTTTAGACCCATCCATGCAATATCCAGAGAAAAAGCCAGAAGATATTCTTCTTCCTGAGGGGATCACCCCTCAATCTTTTGAACAACCCTTGACCCCAAAAGAGGTGATTGTGAAAAAAACTTCAGATGAAGAGCTTCCTTTAGTTGTCGCTCTCCCTAAACTACTTGAAAGTAGCGCCGACGAGCAAGACATAGCCCTACTTGAAGAGATTCTAAACAAACCTGATATTGAATCATGGAGACATCCTTATGAGGAAATGCGCACCGCATGGGAGGAAAAGAAAAAAGACATCGAGGTAAGGCAACAAGAATTTGACGCAGATACCGGTCTTGTTGCCAGAATAAAAAAAACCTTCGGAGTTAGTCCCATTTCAAAAGAGGATGAACGTCAGCAAGAAAAGCTACGAAAGGAAACATTTGCGGCTTTTCGCGAACTATCGAATGCAGTAAAAAATCAAATTCCCAAGGATGCTGATTGGAAATTGGAGCCTCGGATGCTCCGAACGTTAGCGGCACTTTCCGACGGTGATTTTAAATTAGAAACACCTCACAATCCGCTCCTAAAGAACAAAAAAATTGCTACGCCTATACCAGAAGAAATGCCGTCGAGCGCTTTCATCACAACAGCAAATCTCGAAGCAGACCCTGCAACGAGTGGTAATGAACTCGAAAAAGCTGAAGATATTCTTGAGATAGCAGTTGCTGATGGAGCCCTTATGGGAGAAAAGATATCTGCATTAATGAACGCGGGAGAGAAAAAATCTTCCTTTTTTGAATCAATGAAAACATTTTTAGCCAGTAGAACATCAAAAGAAAAATTTACTTTTTCTGCGGGCATTATAGCTTTGGCAATTAGTTTAGGATTCTATTTGGAAAAATCAGATTCTGACGCTAGTCCTGAAGGAACTCGTGTATTAAGTAGTGCGATTGTGCATGCAGTTCACAAACAAGAGATAGTTCCCCCTGGACAACAAATACCTGCTGAAGAAATGATAAATAATGCAGTAGTACCAGAGGCTATTCCTAAACCAGAAGAATTGATGGTTAAAAAAGAAGTCACTCCTATAGAAACCAAAGCTGATGAAATAAAAGATGTATTGCCAAAAAAAGAGACGGTACAATCCCCCAAAAAAATTGCTTTCATCAGAGACTCCCTTGGAAAAAAAGGTGACTCTATTTGGGCGGTTCTTAAGAATGAAGGGGTCAGCGAACACGCTATTGCAAACTATGAACATCGTCATCGACACAGTATTAATTCTAAGGTTCAAAGAGATGGAGACCAAATTGCCTATGAATACAAAGATAGCCTTTTAAAAAATGTTAAAGTTTCTCACACACACATAACAAAGAAAAATAAAGCTATTACCCCTCCGAAAACAAAACATCTTACAATCGTCCATCATGCTGTGGTCGACATTTCCGTTCCACCTATCACAAAAGAGAAAAAGAAGAGAAGTAGATCAAAAACATTCGCTGAGATTGAAGCCACTGCTCCGTTACCTACCAACGAAGGTCCGGATATTAATGAAACTAACCTTATACCTAATAGAAATGAGTTGCCGACACATTCTACCTCAATCGAATCCGAAACACTTAGAACGATCAAAGATCAATTCAGACCAGAAATGTGGGAGAAGATATCTCATTTGAAAATTGCTTCGATACTTAGCATGAAAAACAATTCTGAATTCAAAAAGACATTTGATAAAGCGTTCAAAAAAGAAGGCGTTACTATAAGCGCAACAGAAGCAACACAATTCATCGGGATGATAGCTACATTAAATACTGGCGCAATCTCTCCTCTCCAAAACGAAACTGTTCTCGATTACATCACCAGAGTTCTGCAGGTGAATGATATAATGAATAAAACCTCTAAAAATTAATCCATGTCGCCACTTTCAATTGATAGGAATATTCTTATACAAAAACTGCATCTCAAAGATATTCCTCGTACATTACAGGACAAAATAGTTGGGCAACTCGGAGAAAACATTTTGAAAGCCATTACGTTAGAAATATTGCAAAAAATGAATCCGGAGGAACGAAGCGATTTTGAAAAAATCGCAACTACTGGAACTGAAGAAGAAATGTCTGCGTTTTTATCTTCCAAAATACCAGATATTGAAGGACTAATTCAAAAAAAGGCTGAAGAAGAGGTTGGCAGGGTCAAACAGGGAATGGAATAACCAATGTCAGTCCAAAGCAAGAATGACATCTTGTCTTAATGTATTTCTGTGTTCTTGTATTTGTATTTTTCCGAAATTTTTTCTAAAACTTCATATGTCTCCA
>JAYTSY010000012.1:0-9093 GCA_043745355.1 bacterium | reverse complement strand
GCTATCACAACAGTAAAGCCTTCAGGAAATCTTTCCCAAACAGTAGATTGTTCTTCAGGTATGCATGCCCGACACTCTCAATATTATATTCGTCGTGTCCGCATCTCAGCGACAGATTCTTTGTTCAAAATGATGAAGGATCAGGGAGTTCCATATCACCCAGAAGTTGGCCAGACTGCGGAAAATGCTACTACGTTCGTGATTGATTTTCCCGTTAAGGCTCCAAAGAATTCAAAATTCAAGGATGATCTCTCAGCACTCGATCAATTGAATTTCTGGAAAATGGTAAAGGAAAATTATACACATCATAATCCATCCGTAACTATTTCTATCGGCGAAGATGAATGGATAAAAGTTGCGGGATGGTTGTATGAAAACTGGGATATTATCGGCGGGCTCTCATTCCTTCCGCGCTCAAATCACGTCTATCAGATGGCCCCTTATGAGGAATGCACGGAGAAACAATACATTGAATTGCTCAAGAAGTATGAACATCTCGATTTCTCAAAGATTGTCATTTTTGAACGACGTGATGAGACAGATGTCAAAAAAGAGTTGGCATGTGCAGGAGGAGTTTGTGAGATAGAAGATGCGGCGGTGACGGCGATGGATGCTCAGAAAGCAAAATAATATAAATTAAAAACCTCGGGCGTTTGTATCCGTGTCTGCGACATACATCCGCCCGAGGTTTTTAATTTATGTTATTTTGAGCGTTTCTTCAGGTGTGATTTTTTATTATTGAAGGATGATAAAAAGATTTTTAGAGTGGGTGGGATTGAAGAAAAAGCTGCATAATTCAATCCATAAACCACCCATGGCCAAAGAAAGAGAAATTTGGTGGATTAGCTTTGGGGATAATGTCGGCTTTGAAATTAATGGAAAAAATAAATTGTTTGCACGACCGGGTTTAATCCTAAAGAAGTTAACAACAGGATTCTTTTTGGTAGCACCCACAACTTCCCAATTCAGAAGAGGGAGTTGGTATAAAGAGGTTGATTGCTTCAATAAAAGAATGACTATATGTTTGCACCAAATTAGAGTCGTAGATTATCGAAGATTTTTAAACATTCTTGGTCGTCTAAGCGAGAAAGATTTTCAAGATGTTAAGGAAGTGTTTTGGGAGCTTTATAAATAAAAATTCCCCACCTACAGGTGGGGCCATGGCTTAAAGCCGAAAGTATCATCATCATAACAAAAAAGATTTTGCTGTCAATTAAATAAAATCCCCGCCCTTACGGGCGGGGTCGTGACGAATGTCAAAAGTACCCTCAGTATAAGAGATATTTAATTGTTGTCAATCAAATAAGTATTTTTAACTTCATAAAAAATTGAGGAGTATTAAAACACAAAACTCCCGGCGTGAGCCGGGAGTTTTGATTTGTGTGCTTGTGTCTGTAAGCCGAATTTTGTGAGCGACTTTCGTCGCCTGAATAGTATTTATCTAGGCTCTGCGTTACCGCAAAGCTCGAGCGACTCTCATCACATTGCTGTGAAGCACGGTCTTGCACTCGGGTAAGGATTTGGCCGTTGCACCCTCGAGCTTTTATTCTCGAGATTCACCCGTTCTTTTGACGGAAAGGGTGTCGTCATCTTTCGAATCGGACGTCACTGTTCGCACCTCATGGATTGCTCCCGACGGGGATTACCCGCTACCTGTCTCCGCGCCCGTGAGGGCGCGGAAGTGTTCGGACTTTCCTCTACGGATATAAATATCAGTAGCACTACTCCAACACAAGCTCGATTATTATAACACAAAGTAGCGAAAAATTCTAGCTCCTGTCAAAATAGTAAAAGTTATCCTCACCTGGATAGATTTTTTGTTTGTCGAGGGGGAATCAGTGATATATAATGTGTGCATGGAAAAAAGCTCAATAAACATGGATCAGTCTGTAGATACCGTCGCTGGTTCTACTTTTTTACAAAAAATACCTTATTTTATTTTATTCGCATTCCTTATTCTCCTTCCGATATTCATCATCCCGTCACCACTCGTCAGTATGTTGTTCTCAAAGATTGCTTTATTGAACATAGCAGTCGTCCTTAGTTTTCTTATCGGTATATTTTCGGTTATCAAATCTGGAAAAGTAGCAGCTCCATCTTGGAGGAGTTTGATTGTTGTAGCAGTAGTCCCGATTGCTACTATTATTTCTGCTTTTCTTTCGCCCAATAAACTTGTCAGTTCTATTGGTGGTGGTTTTGAGTTGACGACCGTATACTCGGTCGTCATATGTTTCTTGCTCCTCTGTTTAGTAGCATTTGCATTTAATACAAAACAAAAAATATTTTGGTCTTACATTGGCTTTCTAGCAGTGTTTTTGCTGGTGAGTGCTTTTCACATTGCTCGATTTATAGGAGGAGTCAGTTTCATCAGTTTTGGCGGTGTATTTGCTTCAGTAGTCTCCAACACCATCGGGGGATGGAGCGATCTAGGGACTTACGCTGGCCTTGCAGTAGTTCTCTCATTTATTACTCTTGAATTTGTTGATTTAGGAAAGGCGTTCAAGATGTTGTTCTATATAGTCATGGTACTAGGATTGCTCCTTCTCGGGGTGACCAATTTCTATGCCATCTTTGACGTTTTCGGTTTTTCTATCCCACTCACTGCAATAGTCGGATTGATTTCTTTGTTTTCTTTTGTCTACGTACTTTCTCAAAATTATCGATCGTCCAAGAAGATTCCAACAGCATCCCTTATTGTGTTGGTGTTCTGTGTGGTCGTATCTGTTGCAGCGACCCCTGTCGCCAACTATCTCTATACTAAAATCGGTATTTCCCAAAACGATGTGCTTGAGGTTCGCCCGACAATTTATGGTACATACAATGTAACCACTCAAGTAGTCAAATCTGGTGTCGTGCCGGCACTTTTCGGCGTCGGTCCTAATCGGTTCTTTGCTGCTTGGGGAATATATAAACCTGAAGGAGTTAATCAAACAGTCTTTTGGAATACAGACTTTGCCTATGGATCAGGATTTATTCCAACCGCTGCAACGACGACGGGAGTCGTCGGCATTGTTGCATGGATATTTTTCCTCGTCTCAGTTATTTGGGCCGGCACTCGAGCGGTCTTTAGAACAACTAAGGATAGTTTTTCCAAGTATCTTATATTGTCTTCACTCCTCGCAAGTCTTTACCTTTGGCTTATGTGTGTGTTGTACGTAGCAAGCCCCGTCATTGTGGTGTTTGCATTCTTTTTCACCGGATTATTAGGAGCATCACTTTTGCGCGAGCAAATTCTCTCAACCATTGAATACTCATGGACACAAAGTCAAAAGAAAGGCTTTGTGGCTATCTTTGCGCTCATTTTGCTCTTTATTGGCGGAGTTGTGGGTGCCTTCCGATGGAGCCAATATTTCGTAGCTTCTATGGATGTTACTAAGGCCAATACCACATTGAGAAGTGCTGATGACATTGCTCCAGCTGAAGCACTTGTCGCTTCAGCAATTACGAGGGTGCCGCAATATGACGCATACCTTCGTTTCTATTCTCAACTCAAGATTCTTGAATTGCAAGTGTCAATTCAAAAGGGAGGGAAGATGGAATTGAATGCGACAACACAACCAATTCTCGGACAAGCTATCTTTGCGACCGAAGAAGCGGTCCGACAGAACCCAACGGATTATCATAATCTCATTCAATTGGGTCAGATATATCAGACTGCTGGAGTTCTCGGCGTTCAGACTGCTGCAGGAGCTCCTACTGCAGGAGATGCCGCGCTAAGAGCATACAATCAGGCGGCACTTCTTATTCCTGGAAGTCCACTTCCGTCATATTTGATAGCTCAACTCTTTACGCTCGCACAGAATCCAACGCAGGCAAAAATAGAATTACAGAAGGCACTCCAAATCAAACCTGATTTCCAGGAAGCACAAACGTTGTTCACTCAGCTTGAAGCAAAAACGACAACACCACTGAAAACAACTTCAGCGAATGTCCAGACAACTTCGTCACCAGCGGCCAAGTCGACCCCTACAACCAAGACCGCGTCATCGACGACGGAAAAAAAATAATTCCGTGAGATGGTTAACCGAATAATTAAACTATTTCATCAAGAGATTGCCGGCGTTCATCAAGCTGCTTTCCTTATCGGTTTTTTTACCTTCCTTTCTCAATTGCTCGCGCTCGTGCGTGATCGATTGTTAGCACATCATTTTGGAGCTGGGGCGACGTTAGATATTTATTATGCCGCTTTTCGTATTCCTGACCTCATGTATGCAGCGGTCGCGTCCCTAGTTTCCATTTCGGTGCTCATTCCGTTCTTTAGTGGCATTTTTGAGCAAAAGAAAGAAGAAGCTAATCGCCTTATGAGTACGGTCTTTACTGTCTTTCTAGCTCTCATGATCGCTATATCCATCGTGGTGTGGCTACTCATGCCATATCTCGCCAAATTGCTCATGCCTGGAATTAATGACCCTGTGGCTTTAGAAAAATTAATCTCGTTATCAAGACTGCTTTTGTTGCAACCAATCTTTTTGGGCATTTCAAATTTACTTGGTGTCATTACACAGATTAGTCGACGGTTCTTTTTGTACGCCATGAGTCCGATTCTCTATAATCTCTCGATCATTGCAGGCCTCGTTTTCCTTTATCCAGTCATGGGCATCAAAGGTGTCGCAGTCGGCGTCATTGTTGGAGGATTATTGCATTTTGCAATTCAGGTACCGTATGTATGGAAACAAGGACTATTACCACGGATTACATTTAATATTGATCACAAAATAGTATGGGATATTTTTAAATTGTCAGTACCTCGTACGTTGACCCTTTCTGCCAGTAATATCGAGCTCATATTCATTACGTCATATGCATCACTCATCACGGCTGGGTCTATTTCTATATTTAACTTTTCGAATAATTTGCAGTCAGTGCCCTTTGCTATTGTTGGAGTGAGCTACGCGCTCGCTGCGTTTCCGACTTTGTCTGCTTGTTTTGCGCGCGGCGAGCGTGACCAATTCATTGAACATGTCACGACCGCCGCGCGCCACATCATCTTCTGGTCAATTCCCATCACGTCACTTTTTATTGTGCTTCGCGCCCAAATTGTACGCATCATTCTCGGCTCTGGTTCATTCAATTGGGATAATACTCGCCTTACCGCCGCATG
Source organism: bacterium (assembly GCA_043745355.1). Lineage (GTDB taxonomy): Bacteria > Patescibacteriota > Minisyncoccia > Phycocordibacterales > CAIZLB01 > JBDKLC01. The sequence goes on along the minus strand of JAYTSY010000012.1, from coordinate 3,992 downwards.
TCTCGCACTTTTTACCATTTCCCTGGTCGGACAAGGTCTGGAGCTTCTCTTTATTCGTGCGTATTACGCGGCTGGGCGCACTACCAAACCCCTCTTCGTAAACCTTGCTTCGTCGATCGTCACCATTGGAATGCCGTTCGTATTGTTGCAATTATTCAATCATGAGCCGATGTTTCGCTTTTTTATCGAAGCCTTATTCAAGGTCGGGGGAATCGAGGGATCTGCTGTCCTCATGTTACCACTCGGGTTCTCTATAGGGACGCTTGTTAACGCAGCTCTTTTTTGGATCATGTTCGAGAGAGATTTTGGATCGCTCGCAGCTCGCGTCAATCACGCACTATTTAGTAGTTTTGGTGCGGGGGTTGTCGGTGCGACTGCGGCATATGTCGCAATCAATTATGTGGACGACTTCGTCAACCTGAATACTTTTGGTGGGATCTTGACACAAGGCATCGTTGGAGGTGTTGCGGGATTGATTGTTACGATCCTTATATTCAAATTGATGAACAGTCGTGAACTCGGCGAAGTATGGACCGCCCTCAACCAGAAGTTGACGAAGAAAGTGGTCATTGCCGAGTCGGAACTTCATGAGGCTTAGGAAGGAGGTGTGAATAAGTGACATGTTGTACAAAAAAACAAGGTATAATAAAGACTGTCACGCTAGAAAAATTAATTTAAACATATGAAATTCACCAAACAAAAAGCCATTAACATTGTAACGTGCGCTCTGGTGCTCAGCCTTTCATTGGCCATCACGCCAGTGTTCGCAGAAAGTATGACCGCTGGAGGAAGTGGAGAAATTCACGCAAGTTCTACAACAGGGCATTCTATTGAACAACTTCGCGAAGAGCGCCATGCGATGCAAGCAGCGGGGCATGAGAATGCACAGAATATTCGAACGGAGGCAAGACATCAGATCCAGGATGTCCGCCACAATGCAAGTACTACCGCAAGTACCACGCGGGATGAGATTCGAGATATTCGCAATAATGAAAGGGGACAGCTCCATGACAATCGACAGCAAATGATCCATTCATTCGCATCAAGCACAGCTGAAATGAAAACTGCTATCGAAAAGCGCCGCCAGGAACTGACCGATAAATTCAAAGCAAAAAAGGAAGAACGAAAAATAAGGCTCGATGCAAAAGCAAAGGAGATCGTCACCGAACGATTGACCGAAATATTCAAGCGATTGAATAACAAGATTGATATCATCCAGAGCGTCGATGCTAAACTAGCTGCGCGAATGAATGAGGCACAAGGCAAGGGAGTAAATATTGCTTCAACTACAGCTCTCTATGTAATTGCACAAGGAAGTCTTGCGCAGGCCAAGACCGACACTGCAGCCGCGCAAATTGCAGCATCTGCAGCAACGAACGCCTCAAGTTCAAAGGAAGTATTGATTGGATTGGTAAAGACTGCTGAAGATAGTGTGAAAGACTCAGCTAAAGCATACAAAAAAGTTGCTATCTCCCTGCACGCTGTGTTCCCACTCGCTTCATCATCGTTGTCCGTCGAGGCATCGGGAGATGTAGAAGCAAGTTCATCAGAAAATCGTTAATCCTTCATATATACACATTATGGAACCAACAAACATTAATTCAAATTTTAGCGGGGTAAAAACATCTACACCTCCACTCGGATCTATTAACCCTCGACCAGTACACAATCCTTGGTTGATTACATTGCTCGTCGTCATTATTCTCGGGGCAATAGGATATAGTGCATGGACCTATTTTGATGGAGAACAGAACGACTCATATGAGACAAATTCTTATCAACCACCGAAACATACAAATACAGGGACACAAACTGCGTTTGCTAATGACGGGATTGATTCGGCGCTTACATCTGCAGGAACTATCGATAATAGTGCAGATATGAACACTATCAATAGTCAGTACAAATAAGTAAGCAAAATAAAAATTAAAATACTCCCAAATTTGTACACGGAAAAATTGAAGCTTAATTTTTCCTTATCCTCGGCTACCCGCCTGCGGAGTACAAATTGGGGAGTATTTTAATTTATATTATTTTGTTGAAGTAGTCGTTGAAGAAGCGTTAATGAACACATCAACATCCGCCTTGAGTTCAGCATAAGAAATTGCTCCGACTACGGTCTTTTTACCCCCTATAATCATTGTTGGCGTTGCGCTCACTCCCATCGCTACTCCCTCAGCCTGATCAGTCTTGATGATGTCAACAAAAGTACTGCTTGCGATATCAGTTCTGTATTTGGCGATATTGAGTCCGACTGTAGTAGCGTATCCCTCGAACATTTTTGCAATTGTTGCCTTGTCGCTAATACCACCCCATTCATCTTGTTTTTCGAAGACGATATCATGCATTTCCCAATATTTTCCCTGAACTCCCGCTGCCATTACTGCCGAGGCCGATTCTAGTGAATAGCTATGAAAGGGGAAGTTTCGATAGACGAGACGGATATTGTCGCCCTCCTCGGCAATCAATTTCTTGAGTGTTGGGTAGAGTGCTGCACACGACGGACATTGATAGTCGGCAAATTCAACAATTGTCACTTTTGGATTCTTGCCCGCGAGGACTGGACTGTTAGCGTGTTCGAGGAGCTCAGGTTTGACGGTGATAGTTGCGGGACCCGCACTCTGTCCACCGAGAATGACGATGCCTCCGATAATAACGGCGAGGGTTACGACGACGATACTTGCTACTACTTTTGTTTCTGTTGTCATTTGATTAAAGTGTTATGGCGTTAAAATAAAGTATATAAAGAAACATTAAACGATTATTTGTTTCCTGACCGTGTTTCGCTGGACCAACATAAGGGCAATTATGACGGTGAATGCAACAAATGCCAAGAGGGGGATAGTGATGAATCCGCCATACTCGATGAATTTTGACGTGCAAGACACTCCCGATGAACATGGCTCCACTGACCATGGAAGCCATTTATAATAGAGAAAATTGTGGTACAGAGCGATACACCAGCCCCAGATCGCTGGAGGGAGTACATATTGATAAACCTTTGAATCCTTGCGCAGTATGCCGACGAGGAGAGCAAGGACGAGTGGGTACATCCCTATGCGCTGATACCAACATAGTACGCAAGGGGTAAAATGTCTGATTTCGCTGAAGTAGAGGCTACCGAGAGTGGCAATAATGGCTTGAATAAGGGCGAGATAAAGTGCGTTTTTGACGAAGAATTCTTTTATGGATGTCATTGGGTGATTATATCAAAAATAAAGAAAACGTGCGGTTCGCCCCTTTGGGGAGGCGAACCGCACGTATGGTTGGGAACGTGACTGTTATTTTTCCGGAATGGCTACAGCACGATAATTCCACTTGGACGCTCTGGAGCCTCCACTTCCCCGAACAGGATGACACCATCTGGAACGGGGCGGGACTCTCGGAGAACGGTGAAATAGTATATCAAACTTTCACCTTCTGCACGGAGAAGGGCACTGTTGCCGGCTTGCTCGCTATCAGGGCAGAGAACGAGCTCACCGGCATCTACGCTGTAACGCCGGCCCTCTTGGAAGAAGACCAGTTGGAATTCGGTTACATGGTCAAAGCGAGGCTCAGTTGGAATCTCCAACTGGTGCCGAATGCCTGGCTTTGAAGTAAACACATCTGTCAGCAAATGTTCCTCTGGCAACCTCGTCTCACTGATGACGTAAATGCGTGGGGCGTGGGGTGCTGGCACGAAATTGGCGGTCCGGAGGAATACCCCGGCGAACTTTTGAGCAGCTCCGGGCTGCATTGTGCGCACCGGTGTGGCGCGGGTACCATGGACGACTGTCTTTATCATAATGGGAATCTTTCTGTTTTGGGTTTTGGTTGACTGCGCTTATGTGCCTTGAGAAAGGAACAAATACGTCATAAGAGTGCCACCAGTTTGAAGGCCTGTCAATTATGTTCCACTGAATTTGCACTCTAACCGCACAAAGGTTTGCAGGCTAATTGCACAAGCATCTCCCTCAGTCATACTCCGACGTATGTCACATACACATATTGGT